>NZ_CAUJAN010000007.1 GCF_963082495.1 Methanobrevibacter sp. V74 | reverse complement strand
GATGTTAAATCAACTATTTTGTAGTATTCTCGTTTAAATATTTCTATTAATTCATTTAAATTTTTATATATTGATTTATATATTGTAGACTTAATTTTACGCCATACATCTTCGATTGGATTTAAATCGGGACAGTATGGTTGTAAAAATATTAAGTTTATATTTAATATTTCGCATGCTTTTTCAACGATTTTAGCATGATGTATTCTTGCATTATCTAAAATAATGTTTATTTTCTTTTCTTTTGAGTTTATTTCAGTTATTTTGGGATTTAATAGATTATTTAATAATCTGGATCTTTTTTCATGCCATATTTTTCTGGAGTTGTTATTGTCTTCTTTATTGCAGATTTTTTGAATTTTTTCAATGGATGTTTGTTGTGAATTGTCATTATATAGTTCATTATTGATTTTATTAATTAAATCCATTTTATTTAGTGATTTAGAGGATAAATAGTTTTTTTATTTCGTCATCTGATAAATTTTCATTGTTTATTGCTTCTTTGATTAATTGTTTACCGGAAGTATTTTCCATGTTTTCAATACGGTAATGACATAATGTAATTTATAAATTGAAATGCATTATTTTTTGTGTTTACTTCCATGTATGAGTTGCAATTAATTCCTTGGAAACCAGTTACATTTATTCCAATTTTTACTGGATGTTTTCTTTGTATATTTTTTTTCTCCTGGAGTGTATAATACTCTTGTAACATTTGGAACATTTTGACATGATGTTTCGTCCAAAAAAGCAAAATATTCGGTTTTTAAATCAATGAAAGTTAGTTTTTTTTAAGATCTTCTTCGGGGTTTTCTGGACGAGTGTTATATTTGATGAAATGGTTTTCCATAGTTTAAATTTAGTTTTTGTCTTGTAATGACCCATATTTGCTTTTCACTGTATGTTATTCCATATTTTTCTTTAATAAGATTTTTCACATCTTTTAAATTATATTTTTCTTCATTTCCAGTGATAATTTCTTTTAATTCATTTAATTGTTGGTCAGTTAGGTAAGATTTTCTACCACAATTGGAATAATTTGAAAATAAGCCAGCAATGCCATTTTCATTATATTGTTTGACCCATCGTTCACCGGTTTTTCTTGAAATATTAATGTTTTTTGAGGCTTTAGCAATACTTTCACCGTTTGCAACCATGTGAATTACTAAAAGACGCCTATAAACATCGTAATATTTTCTGTACTCTTTCAACATTTCTGCAATTTCAGAAAGCTCTAAATGTTTCTTAATTTTATTATTAAATTTTTCCATGAGCATATATCTATAACTCATTAGGTATAAACTTTTGGTAAGAAACTATAAATAAGAGAATATATTTTTATAAGATATTAAAGCAATATTATCTTTAATTATATAATTTAAATATGTATTATCAATTATACAGTATTTAATGATTGTTTCTTAATAAACACTATAGAGAATATCTAAAACTTGTATTTAAAAACAGTATTAATACTAAAATAAATATAAAAAAGAGTTTCTCATTTAAAATGAGAAAATTAATAATAATATAATATAAAGTTTCCACTTAACAATTTGTAAGCATCTTCCTTTGTACATGGAATAGGATCACACAAAGGAGTCAATTTTTTAGTAGATCCTGCTATGTGTTCATTACCAAAAATACTAAAATCAGCGTCACAGTGAGCACAATATATTCCTCCCTCAGCACTCCCCCATTCAATTCTTCCTGTAGCAGGGAATCTTCCTTTACTTGTAACCTCATTTCCTGCCCAAAAAATACTCCAATAAAGTTCATTGCTTCCGCAATATGGGCAAACCCTTAAAAATTCAACCATATAAAAAGTATAATTATATTTTCCCATCTCTCCTGGAGCTGAAGCCCGTCCAATAGCTAGAATTGTTTTACCATCATCAGAAACACCATATTTATTAAAGTGTCTTCCGCTAGACGGATCAATTACTGTGATTTTATTTTGAATCGTATAACCAGTATCCATGTCTTTTGAAATAATTATATATTCTCCTTTATCAAAAGTAAAATTAACACTAGCTACACCATTAGCATCTGTTTGAACAATTTTTTCTGTGCCATTTATAGTTATACTAATGTTTTTATTTTGGGCAGCCCGTCCATTTTGATTAAATGCTTTTACAGTAAATGTTGAAGTTTTATTTTCAAATGTTACTACATCATCTGCTTTAAGAGGCACTACCTTAACGGTTACTGTTGTTTTAATTGATCCACCAGTATATGGATCTACTGATTTAAATGTGTAAGTTCCTTTTGCTAATTTGTTAATACTGAATGTTTTCAGTTGAATTATTCAAAACTCAGGTACTTTATTTTATATTGTTTTCAAGAGTGTTGGCAGAAATTATTGAGATTTAAATATTATTTAATTTTTAACCTATTTTCCTATTTTTATTAAACTTTGTTCAATTTTAATTCGTGAAAATTTTTTTCCATAAATTCATACTTTTTTTTATATTGGCCTTGTAATTATGGGTATTTTAATCTAATTATTTGTAAAAATTATTAATATTTAATTTTAATATTTTATTACTTATTATTCTAACTATAAGTTATTTAAATCTATCTTATTATATTAGAAATAACAAATATATAATTAATTATAGTTAATTCTATAATTATTTAATTTAATATAGGAGTTTTTGATTGATATGATTTTGGATAACTATATTTTGAGCGAAAAAAGTAGGGAAATTGAAGAAATGGAAGATGAATTTCAACTTATGTATCTTGCATCAACAATCGTTGATGGTGCGTTTAATTTCTTTAAAATCAAACGAAAAATTTCCAATGTTGGAAAACCACCTTTTGACCTCAAAGATATGATAAAACTAATTTTTTATGGATATATTAATAAAATAACAAGCACTGTGGAGTTAGCTTATAATGCAAAGTACAATTATTTGTATAATTTAATTTCACATTTTATAGAACCAAGTGACAGAACAATACGAGATTATTGTAAGTATTTTTCAACAAATTTACCAATTAATTATGAGTTTTATTCTGATTGTGGCCAATAGAATTGGATTAACTGATTTTGAACATATTGCAATTGATGGAACAATAAAAAAAATGCTTACAATTCCTCATTCAATATAATCAAAGAAAAAAGATATTATTTTATTAATAAAGCATTATTTGGTCGAAGAATTAACAAAAGATGAAATTAAAAAGCTTAGAAGAACCGTACGAAAATTTTTAGATGATAAATCAAAATCAGATAAAGAAAAAGTTGAAATTCTTTTTTTATTGGTGGCAGTTGTTGGACTATTCTGGACAGGTATCGTTAGCTTTGAATGATCATGATGCTCGACTGATGAAAGTTAAAGATAATGGACAAAAGTATCCTAAATTTTCATTTAATATTCAATTGGGAACTGATACGAAATCGAAGTTAATATGTGGAGTTAATGCAGTTCAAAATCCTACGGATCATTATCAAATTCCTGCATTAATGAATCAAATCCTCGTTAATTTAAAATTACAACCCACAAAAATTAGCGCGGATACAATCTATTCAACACTAGCAAATTTACAATATCTCGAGGAATTAGGTATAACTGCTTTTAATTCCAACAAAACAGTAAAATAGAGAGAATTCAGGTAATCTACCTGACAATCCATTTGCTATAGATTATTTTGTTTTTGATGAATATAAAAATGTTTTTATTTGTCCCAATAATGAAGAATTAACTCTTGATGGAGCATATCCTGCCCCACAAAAAAAAGGAGGAGGAAATAAAATCAAATTAGTCTATTCAAACTACCTAGCCTGCAAAAATTACAAATATAAAGTGAAATGCTATACAACCAACCATAGAGCAATAACAAGGTATGTCCACGAAGTTACATATAAAGTTGAAAGATTAATGTCTACTAAAGATGGAATTAAAGACTATAAATTACGTTCAAAGACTGTAGAAGCACATAACGGAACTTTCAAAAGAATTTACAACTATGATTATCTTCCAATAGTTGGTTTAAAAAGAGTACAAAACCAAATGTTCACAATCGTAGCATCATACAACCTAATAAGATTGTTTAATCTTATTAAAGAGAATAAAAGAAATGGATTTACATTCAGTCATTAGTGCAATAAAGTTCATATCACTAACTTAAAAAAATATTGAAAAAAGCTAAAGGATAAAATGAAAAATGTTCAAAATCTAATAATTTCTGCCAACACTCTTCAAACCAAAAAAAAAAATTGATTTTTACTAAATTATTGTTCTCCTTCAATTCTTTTTATATCATCAATTAATTTATCGAAATCAGATTTATAATTTTTATCTTGATCTAAACGGAATTCTTTATATTCTTTTATTGCATGGTTTCGAGCATTTAAAGCTGAAATTTTTCCTTTGTCCATTAATTTTGGTAATTGGCTTAAATCAATATATCCGTCCAGTAATAATTTCCAGTCAGCCATTTTTGTTTCTGTTTGTGTTCTGGCTCTTGTTTCTGCTAAAGTTAGAAAACCATCTACAAGAGTGTTTAAAGTGCTTATTTCCTTTTTATTTAAATAATTTTTAGAGATTACAACATCATATTGTAATATTTTACCATTCGGGGAATTCTTCCATGTTGTTAACCCCATATTGATTTTTGTTTTATCACTTCTATTTTTAATTATTTCTGCTGCAGTGTATCCTGTGACTGCATATATTAATTTATTTTGTACTGTTGCGAAGAATTCTTGAGAAACTTCAGCATTAGGATTATAATCAAAACTTGTTGCATAAATATCAGTTAATTTTTGATTAAATCTTCTTTCTGATGCTCTTATTTCACGTATTCTTTCAAGTAATTCATTGAAGTAATCTTTACCAAATCTTGAACCTTTTTTTAATAGTTCATCATCTAAAGCAAATCCTTTAATCATGTATTCTTTTAATACACTTGTAGTCCATCTGCGAAAGTGTGTTGCTTGTTTGCTGTTTACACGATATCCAACTGAGATGATTACATCTAAATTATATAGTATTGGTTGAGTTTTTGCATTTGGATTAATAACGATTTCACTATTAGTGGAATCGTTTGGATTGAAGGTTACTTCATTTTTTATTAATTCTCCATCCTCAAATATTTTAGTTAAATGTTTACTGATAGTATTAATGTTTTTATTGAATAATTCCGCCATTGTTTTTTGTGTGGTCCACATTGTTTCATTTTCTGAATCAATAATAACATTAATTGCCACTGCGCCTTCTTCACTAACATATAATAATGTGTTTGTTATTTCATTATTCATACTAATCTTATTACTCCTTTTTATAAGTTTATAATTTGTCAGCTATTTAGTGTAGGGGATGAATTCTATTTTATTAATACCAAACTCTATTTTATAATATTATCTTATTGAATATTTAAACTTTTTTATTTAATTAAATTAAAAAATGTTTAATATTAAAACCAGTGTTTAACAAAAAACATGAAAAATAGCAAACTGTACAAAAAAATTATAAAAAAAATAAGATTAAGTTATGAAGATAAACCTCCCCAATTCTTGTTCCTCTTCATAAATTGAATTTTCCAATGTTTCTATTAATATACTATGAGAATCCTGTTTTGAATAATTCAACTGAAACATTCAGTAAATACAAAAGTTATCAAAAGTTATCTGTGAGATTTAGGTGAGATTTTTTTATAAAAAAAGAGGATGTGACGCAAAATTTTTAATTGAATTTTGTGTTTTTAGATTTTTTATATTTTTTCTTATTTTTAGTTGTTTTTAGTGTTTATTTCGTTGTATATTCTTTTTAGGTTGTGTCCGATTGTATATAATTTGAATTCTGTATTTGTGTTTTTTATTCCGGTTGTTGTGAATTCATGGAGTTTCATGTTTTGTTTTATGTGTGCAAATGGTAGTTCTGCTGTTTTTGATCGTTTTTTGTAGATTTTTTGTGCCCATTCTGTTTCCATTTTCCGTTGCATTCTAATCTTGGAAGGGTTGCTATAGTCTTGAATTGTTCTGTAATTCTTTTTTTTTTGCAGCAGATTTCTTTCATAACACAGTTTTTACATTTATTAGTCCAATAAGTTATTTTTTGTTTGTTTTTGTATTCATATGTTCGTCTTCGATATAAAAGGGGGGGGGGGGGGGGAAATTTCTCCCAAAGGACAGATGTAGGTTTCAATTTCTGCATCGTAGCAGAAATTGTCTTTTTGGAATGGTTTTTCCCATAGATTATATTTTTTTTCTTTTCTTGAGAGTTTTTCTGGTGGATATGTATCCTTCTAAGCTTTTTTCTTCAAGATAGGTTGTGTTTTCATCAGTTGAATATCCATTATCAGCACTGAATTGGAAATTGGAAGGCAGTTCATCATAGATTCCAGTTAAATTGTTTTCTAATTGTTCTATTGATGGAATAAGCTCGAAATGGTCTGTTGGATTTTGTGTAATGTATGAAGATAGGATTATTCCTTTGTATTCATCCACAATGATTTGTGCATTGTAATCCCATTCCCATTTGCCTTTTTTTATTCATCATCAAGTGAGCATCAGGGTCGTTAATGCTGATTACATCTTTTGGTGATTCTTTTACTTTTTCTTCGAGTTCATTGAGTTTTTTTAAAACTTTTTCTGGATTTTTTTTCTGCTTGTTTTAAAAGATTTTTAAACTTGAAGAACGCAATTTATCTTTGTTTTTATTATTTTTAGAAGATTCTTGAATTTCTTTTACTGTTTCTTTGAATTTTTCTTTGTCTGTTAATGATTCTGGAACTGAATTTCCAGATTCATCTCCGAGTTCATCATCTTCTTGCTGATCAAGTTCAATACTTTTTTCAAGGTGTTCTTTCATGATTTTAATTTGGTTTTCATCAGTTAATTTATTAATTGATGTTTTTGCTTTGATTTTAGTTCCATCCAAGCTCAAATGATGGATTTTTATTAAATCATTTTCCTTTGCAATTTTGATGGTTGTTTTGAATGCTTCGTCGATTAAATCAGCATAATCGACTTTAAATCGCGCAATTGTCCGATAGGATGGTTTTTCCATTGCTGCAAGATACATATATGCAATGTCAGTTCTTGTTTTTCTTTCTATTTCTCTTGAAGACAATCCTCCATCAAATACGCTCATTAAAATGAGCCTGAGCAATAATCCTCGAGGATTAAAAGCAAATTCACCAGGCTTTCCACGAAATTCCTGGTTTGCTTTCGAACAATCAATTAAATCAACCACATTTTTAATAAAATAGCAAGGATGATCTTCAGGAATCAAATTTCGCAAGTCCATAGGGACCAACATAGTCTGATTTATATTATCATCTTTTAAAACCATGAATAACACAACCATAAATATTAATATCTATAATAAAAGATTGTACTTCATAGTATATAAAATTAAAGGAAAATTAGTCAATTAAAATTAGAAAAAATTGTGACTTCGTGTCACATCCTCAAAAATAGAAAAAAAGATAATTCATTTACTTCAGAAGGAGATTCTTCCTGAGAAAAGAAGTCGATTAATGATAAGACTCTTTAATCCATGAGATAACCTTATCTAAAATTGATATAATTGTATTTCATTGAATAGTTTGAAACCTTTATCAAAGCTAACAACATGATCCAATTTGTAATGATTAGAAATGATAATGCTCGAACAATCAACAAAACTAACTTTGAAGTTATTATTGTTATATTTCAAAAATAATTCCATTACTTTATCATTATAATGTTTAATATCGTATTCATCAACTATAATGAAATTATCCAATAAATAAGCATAAGCAAGCTTAACAATCTTATTATTTTTTGTTCTTTTCATCAAGATTGTTATAACTTCAAGTAAAATCCCATTAGTGATATAACATTTATTATTATCAATAATATTAATATGTTCTTTAGATATCTTATGATTACTATCCGTTTCTTTGAATAGTGAAACAATGAATGATGAATCTACAAAATATTTCATTCATACACTTCCTTATCAATATTCCATTTATCTTTATCTTTAACAATGCCTAATATATCTTTTGTAGTGATTTTTTTTCTTGGAATAAGAACAATTTCATTATCTTTGTTGATGCTCCAATCAATCATTGTATTATTAATATCAAAATCATATTTTTTTCTTATCTCTTTTGGAATAGCTACTTGGAAATTTTTATATAATTTTGTACTTGCTACTATATTTTCCATATGTGCATCACCTTAATGTTTTATACTAATGTTTTTATTATTCAGATAATATATATTTATCTGATTTTCGGCACTTTCAAAAACTTGTTTGATTTAAATATTTGCAAGTTTTTTATTAAAAACTTTTTCTTAATATTTGGAGTTATTTTTATAATTTAAAGCTAATTAATCAGTTATTTTGAAAAATTTAAATGAATAGATTAATCGAAAAAATTAGTTATCACAAAAGTTTTTGAAAGAGTCTGATTTTTAAAGTTATCTAATTTTTATTATATGGTGCAATGTAAGACATTATGAGAGGATTATCTTCATAAAAAATAGCATGTTTTATTGCCTGAATGTGATGATTTTCTCAAGTCCTAATTTTGAATAAATTTTCCGATTGAATGCAATTGAATTCGCATGTGAATGTTTGCTTTGAAAACATTCAGTATTAACATATATACTCTAATAAAAATAGAAAAATTTGATTTAGTGAAAGTTATTAGAAAAAATGAAATAAGTCCTTGAAGTAATATTAGATTAATTCATTAAGATTTTACAAGATTACTTTCGAGTTAATTTTAATTAATGATAAATCATTATATTAGTTTAGGAGGTGATTAACTAATAATAATGACAAAGATTTTGACTATGAAATTGCTAATTATGACTCTGAAACCGATACATACATATTAGATTTTAATTTAACTGACGAGGAGTATGAAGACATAAAAAATGACTATGAGAAATATTTAGATAAAAAAGGAAATACTGATGATGCAATGTCATTAGATGAATTCTTTGAAACAGTGCTAAATATAGGATTATATTCAAATTAATTATCAATTAAAAAACAATATCTTAACATATTGAAAGTAGAAATTGAACGACTCATTGAAGATTTTAAATTAAGACTTTAAAACAGTCCAATACCGTAAACTCCCCACAATCTCTTTTTAATATCAATTTAGGACTAATCTATTGTCTTAAAAACATTTTTAAATAAAAATCTGCTCTTAAATCATCTTAGGAGGTTTTAATAGTCCTAAAAATCATTTGCCCAAAATTCCAATAATGGATAATCAGAATTGAATTATAATCTGATAACATTTTGTATTTCCATAAAAGCATATCCTATTAAAATGAAATTTAATTTAATAATGATTATTATCAAAATAAACAATAACAGCACATTATCTATTACTTAAATAGAAATTTATCGAATATTATAAACATTTAAACGGAATATTTATATATGACCAATTACATACTCAATTATCAAGTAAAATATAAAAAAATTAATGTTTATTGTATCAACAATAAAAATAATCCAAGGTGATGAAAAATGAAAAATTTTTAATATTTTTTATAATATTAGCATTATTCATTGGAAGTGTGAATGCAGAGGATGTTGACCTTGAAGATTCACATATAGAAAATGAAACATATGTTAATGATACAGTTTTAAATGAAAAAAATCAATATGAAAATATAGATGAAAATGAAAGTCATGTTTGTTCTGATGATGATTTAAATTCATTGGAATTAAATACTTCTGGAGTAGTTATGTCCGATAATGAATATAGTTGTGGAGCAGCATCTTTTGCCACTGTATTAAATAAAATGGGAATTAATATTTCTTTAAACGAATCAAAGGATGCAACAAAAACAACTATTAATGGAACAACAATGAATAATATAATTTATGCTGCAAAAACTTATAATTTAACAGCATATGCCATTAATACAAATACAGCCAATCTAAAAGAAAATTTTATTGTTCATATGGACATAATGGGCATTAATCATTGGTCTGTTGTGAAAGAAATTAATAATGAAACAATAATTTTAGCAGACCCAAATTTAGGAAATTTTAAATATGATTTATGTGAATTTAACCAATATTACACTAATCAGTCAGTTAGGCTCTTTCAAAAACTTTGTTGATTTGAAATTTTTTGATGAAAATTAGTTTGGAATTTTTAATTTTGTCTAAAAATAGTTAAATTTAATAATTAATAGGTGGAGTAAAAGTTTTTATTATGCCTAATAAAAAAATAAATACTCCAAATAGTATTTTAGATGTTAAACAATATATATTTTGTGATTTTAATGATGGATTTGTCCTTTCAGATCCTCGTTTTGTGAAAATTTTTAAATCCTGTCAAAAGGCTCTGAAATCTTTTGATTTGAGTTTTAAGAAGGATGTTCCGTATTTTAAAATGAGTTTAGCTCGATGCCCTCATTGTGGAACTCGTCATGTAGTTAAATATGGTTTTACAAAAAGAACATTAGTATTTAAAGAAATAGGCAAAACTAAGGTGAAAGTTCAGCGTTATATTTGTAAACGTTGTGGTAAAACCTTTCAAACTGATTTAACAAGTCTTGTTGATAAAAACAGTAATTTTACGAATGAATTGAAAAGTAAATCAGAGCATTTAATTTCAGATTATCTGGGAAGCTTGAAAAATGTTTGTAAATCTTTTAAAAAATTCTTTGGAATAACAGTTTCACATCAATAAACGATTGAAAATTGGCTTTTTGTTGATGAAAACATTTTAGAATTTGATTTAGGTCGTTGCTCGGGATATTATGTCTTTGATGTAGAATGGATAAAAATCAATGGAGAATGGAAATATCGACACACCTTACTTGATTCAATTTCAAATTGCATCGTAGCCGATGCAATTTACGATACTGAAGATGAAAACACTGTTGAGAAGTTTTTAAGAGAATCTACAGTAAATAAAAATAAAATTGCAATCACAACAGATTTAGATAAAAAATATGCCTCAATTATACCAAAACTAGGTTTTAAACACCAATTATGTATTTTCCATACTAAAAAAAGTTTAAATAAACAATTAAAAACTTTTAAAGATAAAAATCTCATTTCTGACGAAGAATATCAAGAATGCCGCAAACAACTGAAAATAATCAAAGATTTATTCGATTTAAATGATTACGATGAATTCAAAAATGAAGTACAATCTTTAATTTATCGCAAAGATGATTTTCAATCCAGTTATTTACAAAATAATCAGAAAATCAATCACTCCTCGATATAAAAGCTTTATTCATCACTTAAAAGATAAACGAATTGAAAAAACAAGTAACAAAATTGAAAATGCCTTCCAAAAAACAATGCCAAAATCTAGAAAAAGAACATTCAAGACCAAACGAGGTGTTTTAAAACGAATCTATCGCAGAGATTTAATTTGGAATGACAATCGCAAAAAGGATTTTGAAAATCAACAAAGTTTTTGAAAGAGTCGTCAGTTATAATAACTAAAAGTACAATAAATAATATAATTAATAATGTAATTCCAATTGAATCAAATTTTATTTCAGAAGTATGTCAAAAATATATTTCTGGAAAAGGATACGTTTATTATGTATCAGAAACTATGGGTAAGATACCAGATAAACCTAAAGGTCCAGTAATCAGATTTACAATAATAGTTCCAAAATGGGGAGGAAAAACCATTAAATTGTCAACTACAAAATTAACTAAGCATAAAATTTCAACAAAAGTAATATACACAATAAAAGTCTACTCTAAAAATAATTTTAAAGGAAAAGTGGAAACTTTATATCAACCTGCTTTCTTTAATTTTGCACATAAATCAGGACATAATTATTCTCTAACACGAAAGGCATCTTTTCCAATTCATTCGATAAAATGGAATGTTAAAATGTCTCCGTTTCCATATTCTTAAATATTAATTATGGAGGTAATCCTATGTTTAAATCAAAAGGTTTTATAATGTTAATTATAATTTTAGCAATTTGTTTAATCTTAATTAGTTTTCATATAATGTCCAATAATAATATGGAATCTGATTCCAATGAACAGGATAATTCAAATGATACCATAATGATGCCGATTCAAGATGAAAATGGAAGTGTCAGATTAGTTCCAGTAACTGACACTACATCAGAGGGCTCTGCTAGTGGCCCTTAAAAATAAATATTAAATTTAAAGGAGATTCTTTAAAATTAATCTCTTTCTTTTTTAATTGAATGTTATTTAATATTAACAGGTTTGTATCTGATTTCAAATTATAATTCAGAAGTTGATTTAAACATAACCAAACATTCAGAAGATGTTGGTGTAATACCTCTTATTGATGAAAATGGAAATACTCAATATGTTGAAGCAAGAGTTTATACTGATGAAGGCAAGCAATATCATGAGTAACTGTTTGAAAAAACTATATTAAGTGATTAATTTCCTTATTTTATTATTTTTATTGTTTATTGTTAAGATATTTTAATAATGCCTTAAATTAAATAAAAAAATAAATTCTATTACCAATCATCAATCAAAACCATTCTAAATAAGTGAAAAACAAAATTGATAATCTCTTCGAAAAAAATTAAATTAAAGAATGATAAGTCAGTATTATGTTCAAAGTCTGATAACATTTTGCATTTCCATAAAAGCATATCCCAAACTATCCAGTTCATCAGGAGATGGATATTCATTCATTATTTCCTTATCAAGATGTATATAGACATATTGATTGAATAAGGCACGAATTCTATCAGGATTAATTTGGTTATCAAAAAATAACCTATCTTGTCTGATTAAATTAGTAGTAGGTCTTGCCCTATTGTATTTACTATTCATAGATTGTGTTTTCTTCACTATTAATCCATATTTAGATATTAAATCCTTTAATACATTCTGCCAGTGTTTCAAGGCATATGTAGAATCACTTCCTGGCTCTTGCTCAAAGTTGTTTTGAATAATTCAATTGAAAACATTCAGTATTAACATAAATCTGATTAATTCCTTTTTTAATCTATTGAGATGAGGATTATTTAATTCTTTTAGTTGTTTTTCAGTGTATCCAATATTATGGTGCATCGCAGATGCTAGTATCACCTGCCAGTATTGAATATCCTTTATAAAGGCCAGGTCTATCTGGATCATTGTAAATTCCATCAATAAAGTCTTCATTCATATCTAACATAGCAAATATGATTAAGCAATTTTCTTCTTTGAGAAATATCGGATTTAGTTAAAATCATATTTTTATCCTTCTTATCACTTCTAATAAAATTTATAGCCTCTACAGTAGTCATTCGACCACAATCATAGAAAGGATACTTAATTATACTTCCTAAAGTAGTTTTTCGATTACGAACAAAATGTGCTTTTCCATCATCAATTATATATTTTCGATTTTTCATATTTATCTAATTTTTCCCAAGTTTCATCACAATATTCCCTGAAATTTATCATCAAAAACAACCCCTAAATCAAAAAAATCCAATCATAAAATTCTAAATAACCCATATAAAAATATAATTTACTAATATTTAATATTAACTATTAATAATATTTAAAATTAAACATAAAATAATTTAAACAAATATAAAAACTATTAAAATAAACACATCCAATTACAAGCAAATTAAAGGAATTTAAAACAAAAAAAATAATCAAAAATGAAAAATCAATAAAAAAAATAATCAAAAACCCATAAAAAAAGTAAAAAAATAAAAAATAAATTTCTTAAATTAACTGGGTTGATTCAGAGCCGTTAATTATTTATAGTTGATTGTATAGAATCATTATTAATTATTTAAATATTATATTGATTCAATTTCATTTAATTATGAAAATATTAAGATCCGGAGGATTGATATAAAATGATTAAGAATTTAAATAAAGTTATAATAGTGTTTTTATTTTTAATATTTTTATCTATTTCAGTTGTTTCAGCACAAGACAATGCAACATCTGAAATAGATTTAAGTGAAAATACTACAATTTTAGAAGTTGAAGATAATGATAGATTAAATGTTGAAATGAACAAAAGCGATTTAAAAGGATCTACTTCAACATTTACTGATTTGCAAAACATAATCAACAAAGCACCTATTGGTGGTACAATAACTCTAAATAAAGACTATACATATGTATTTGGAGATAATGCGATAATAATTGATAAACCTTTAACTATTGATGGTAAAAACCATGTACTTAACGGAAGATTAGCTACACGAATATTCTGGATAGGTGGCGATCAAGTCACATTAAAAAATATAAGATTCATAAATGCTAATAATACTCAAACAGATTGGGGTGGTGCCATTGACTGGTTGGGAGATAATGCTAATTTAGAAAATTGTTACTTTGAAAATAACCACGCACGTAAACTTGGTGGTGCTATTTACTTACATGGAACACAAGGCAATATAAAAAACTGCACTTTTAACAATAACCATGCAGAGTATGGTGGTGCTGTTTGTTGGTATGGTGCTAATGGTTTTTTAAGTGCTTGTTCTTTTGTTAATAACCATGCTGGTTGGAATGGTGGTGCTGTTTATTGGAATGGTGCTAATGGTTTTTTAAGTGCTTGTTCTTTTGTTAATAACCATGCAGATGCTGGTGGTACTGTTTGGTGGATTGGTGCTAATGGTTTTTTAAGTGCTTGTTCTTTTGTTAATAACCATGCAATGGATGGTGGTGCTGTTTTTTGGGATGGTGATAATGGTAAGGTAGTGGATTGTTCTTTTGTTAATAACCATGCAATGGATGGTGGTGCTGTTTATTGGTGGTGGGGTGATAATGGTAAATTAAGTAGTTGTTCTTTTGTTAATAACCATGCTAAATTTAAAGGTAATGTTATTTACTGGTTTAAGTCAGGTGATATATTTGCTTGTACTTTTAGTGTATTTCGTTCTAAAAATACAAATACTGTTACTGTTAATAACTTAATTTACTACGAAAATAATAATTACAATGTTAATTACTATGAAAATGGTAATAAAATCCTTAATAGCGGGATAAATAAGAATATTACTTTTTTTAATTTAAACAGTGGAAAACACACTATTAAAATGATTTATAAAAAAGATGGTAATGATTTGACTAATGATTTAATTATTACTGGTGATTCTTATTTAAATTCTAATAATGTGTATATGTTTTATAATGATGGGACAAAATATAAGGTAAAATTAACAGACTACCAAGGAAAACCTTTAATTTATAAAAATCTTCAAATCACAATCAAAAATAAAAAATACAACCTAAAAACCGACAAATATGGCTATGCTACTATACTTCTCAAACAAAAACCTGGACAATACTCAATAATAGCTAAATTCAATGGAGATAAAGATTATGGTTCAAACACATTTAAATCCATGGTAAAAATCTTAAAATCCCCAATAACAAAAAATAAAAACTTAAAAATTTATTTCATGGGAGGAACATTTAAAGTACAAATAATACATGCAAATGGTAAAAATGTAGGTACTGGAAAAACAGTAAAATTCACAATATCAGGAAAAACATACAGTAAAAAAACAGACAAAAATGGATATGCAAGCCTAAAAATCACACAAAAACCAAAAACACACACCATAACCACAAAATATGGCAAATTCATTACAAAAAATAAAATCACAATCCAACCAGTACTAACAGCAAAAAACATCATAAAGAAAAAAACAAAAACAACAAAATTCCAGGCCAAACTAGTAAACACTAAAGGAAAACCACAAGCAAAAAAGAAAATAACATTTAAATTCAAAGGAAAAAAATACAAAAAACTAACAAACAAAAAAGGAATAGCCACACTAAAAATCAAAAACCTAAAAAAAGGCAAATACAACATCTACACACAATACACCAAATCAAAAATAAAAAACACAATAACAATCAAATAAAAAAAAAAGAATAAGGAACCACCAATACTTCCTTATTTTTTTAACTTTGCAGGATGGGACATGAAATTTTTTAATTTTTCATAGAATTTTTTTTTATTTTAAGAGTGTCCGCCAAAAATGATTTTTGAGTGTGGATTCTAGTAAATGGTCACATCAAGCTTTAATTGGTGTGTAGTGGATATACTTTCACAAAAATCAACAATATCTTCTTTATTATTTTGTTCTCCTTGAATAAGATTATATAATCTTTTTATATTGTATGCTAGTGCATCTAGGTTGAGTCTTTCTCCGGTTTTTACCATTCCGATTACTATTTCTTGTTCTACATGGTATTGTTCTTTGAATATTCCGAATGGTCCTTCTACACTTGGTCTTTTTTTGAATTCTTCTTTATATTCTTCTTTTTCCATTTTGAAGAATCCATTGCTCTTTCTAATCTGCCACCGTTTTCTGTGATGGTTTTATGTGTTTGTTTGTCTGTTAAGCAGGATTTTCTGTGAATGCAGTATTTACATGCAGTATAATTGTTGTAGAGTCTTTTTATTTTGTCGGGTTTGTCTGGTTCTTCGTTTGGTTGTGTGTATTCTTTGTAGAAGTACATTGGTTGTCCTGATGGGCACATAAATAAGTCTAGGTCGGATATGTAGTAAAAGTGGTCTTTATGGAATTGGTTTGGATTTAATTTGCCTATTTTTTCTTTGGATTGTTTTCTTGTTGGTATTAATCCATCTATTCCTTTGTTTACAAAGTATGATAGGCTTATTTGATTTAAATATATTGTATCTGCACTCATGTGTTTTGGTACTTTTCCTATGTTGTTTATTGCTTTGTCAGCTACTTCTGGTAGTTGGTAATGGTCTGTAGGGTTTTGTGTGACGTTTAATGCGCAGATTAGTTTGGTGTCGTAATCGCAGATGTTGGATATTATAAGCAACCAGGAAGTTTCCTTTTTTGCCTTTCATCATGCGTGCTTCAATATCATTCATTGGTATTTTATCCTGTCCTGTGAATTTGAATTGAGTTCTGATGTCATATAATATTTCTAATTTTTCATCATTGGACATTTCCTTGTCATTTAGTATTTTTTGAGCTGGTTTATTGAGTTTTTCAAGCTTTTTAAGGTCAACTTCCAGTCCTTTGTAGAACTGGACCAGCAAATTGGTTTCTTTTTTGCTGATCATATTTTGGTTAGAATTGAATGCTTTTTTGATGGTCCCATCGACTACAACATGATTAAATTCAGTGAATCCTTTTTTTACGGCCATTTTTAATGTCATTTGAAGCAATACTTCATAATAACGTCCAAATTCATCACGATACCTTTGAATTGAACGTTCAGAGGGTTTAATTCTATCACAAACGAATTTATATATGTCATGGTACTTTGTCATTTCTGCAATGACTCTAGCACTTTCAATATGGTCTATTTTTGCATAAACAAGTAATTTTAACATGGAACATGGAGGATATGAAGGCCTACCGCCTTTTTTCTTATTCTCTTTAATTCCCAAAATCGGATAAAATTCTTCAATAAAATCAACCACAAAACGAGAAATATGATTCTCTGGAACATTAAAATCATAAGTCCTAATGCCTAATTCAGCCTGATTCTTAATAACTTTCTTACTAACCATAAATAACCAACACATAATAACTCATATCTAATATAAAATATGTACATCATAGTATATAAATATTACTATTCTAAAAATGACTAAAATCAAATATAAATAAATCATTATAATCCATATTAAAAATTATGAATAATAAATAATTAAAATTAAATTCTAATTAATTTAATGAAAAAAATTAACAAAACAAGAAAATTATAACGCAGTTATAAAAAATTCAAAATAAAAAAAATTAGTTTTGGCGGACACCCTTAAAAATTTTTTGCAATAATTTTATTTTTCAGTTGTTTTCTATTTTTGTTTATTTCGTTGTATATTCTCTTTTTAAGTTGTGTCCTATTGTGTATAGTTTAAACTCTGTAATTATTTGTTTTAAGTCCGTTGTTGTGAATTTTGTTAGGTTTATGTTTTGTTTCATGTTTGTAAATGGTAGTTTCTGCTGTTTTTTTGAGCGTATTTTTGTAGATTTTTTTGGGGGGCTTTTGTGGTTTTCTATTTTTCTTTGCATTTTTATTTTTGAAATATTTTCCATAGTCAGTGATTATTCTGTATTGTTGTGTTTTTACTGTAATATTTTTGTACTGGGCAGTTTTTGCATTCTTTGGTCCAATGTGTGATTCTTGTTTTGTTTTTGTATTGGTATTCGCTTTTTTTTCTATAGTGGTTGACCAATTGGGGAGGGGGAAGATATAGGTCATCATTTCGTGATCATAGTTGATAATTTATCTTTGGAAAAATGGTTTTTTTTCGGACAATTATTATACTATTTTTTTTCTTTTTTCTTGAGAGTTTTCGTGAGGATATGTAACCGTCAAGGTCCATGTTTTTTCAAGATATTCTGTGTTTTTCATCTGTTGAATAGTCATTATCTGCACTTACTTGGTAATTAACAGGCATTTTCATCGTTATATTTCTGTTAAATTTGATTGTACTTGTTCCATTTAATGGAACAAGTTCGTAATGGTCTGTTGGATTGTATTGTTATGTATGATGCTAGGATTATTCTTTTATGTGAGTCTACAGTAATCTGTCTATTGTAATACAAATTCCTCATTTTACCTTTTTTTTTTATTAATCATAAAAATCTTGAATCTGGATCATTTACACTTAATTACATCATTTTTTCCAGGATTCTTTAAGCTTTTCTTCGAGTGTTTTCAAGCTTTAAATTTTTTCAGGATTTTTCTTCTGGATTGTTTTAAGAGGTTTTTTTTTACTTGAAGCTCTCAATTTATCTTTGGTCTCCATCATTTTTTCAAAGGATTTTTATTGATTTTCTCTTACTGTTTCTTGGAATTTTTCTTTGTTTGTTAATATGATTCAGGAACACTAATTTTTCCAGATTCATCGCCCAATTCCAAATCTTCTTCTTGATCCAATTTATAATACTTTTCTTCCAAAGTGTTCTTTTCCATGATTATTTTTAATTGTTGTTCATTGGTTATTATTTTTTAAAGATGTTTTTACTTTAGTTCCATCTAAAACTCTAAATGGCGGATTTTCTTCTTTTGCAAATCTTTAAAAGTTGTTTTAAAAGCTTCATCAATTAAATCAGGTATAATCCAATTTGAATCTTATAAAATTGTCCCTATAAACTGGCTTTTGCATGCCTGCTAAAGTACATATAAGCAATATTCAGTTCTTGTTCTTCTCTCAATTAGGAGAAGACAATCCACCATCAAATAACACTCATCCAAACCAATCCTAAGCAACATTTCACGAGGATAAGCAGGTTCACCAGGCTTATCACGAAAAACTCCTTGTTAGCTTCGGAACAATCAATTTGACCAACCACATTTTTAATAAAAATAACACAGATGACCTTCAGGAATCAAATTACTCAACTCCATAGACACCAACATAGTCAGATTAACAGTATCATCTTTTAAAACCATAAATAAAACAACCATAAATATTAATATTTATAATAAAAGATTATACTTCATAGTATATAAAATTAAAGGAAAAAAAATAAGCGAAAAAAAAAATTTTAAAAATTAATGAGAGTCATGTCCCATCCTGCCTCATAAAGAAAAAAAGAATTAATATAATTTTAGACAATGCAAGGATTCACACAGCAAAAATGGTTCAAAAAGTTGCAGAAATATTAAATATAAATCTAATATATTTAAAACAATATTGTCCTGATTTAAGCCCCATTGAAGATGTTTAAAGAGTAATCAAAAAAAACAATATATAAAACCAATTAATAATTCTGAAAAAGAATTAATAAAAATATTTGAGAACAAATTCTATGAAATTATTGAAAGAAAAATCATTTTTATGAAAAATTGGCATGATCTAAATAGTATAAACTTTTAGAGAAAAACTATAATAAAAAAGGTTATAAAATAAGGAAGTGTTGGTGGTTCCTTATTCTTTTTTTTTTATTTGATTGTTATTGTGTTTTTTATTTTTGATTTGGTGTATTGTGTGTAGATGTTGTATTTGCCTTTTTTTAGGTTTTTGATTTTTAGTGTGGCTATTCCTTTTTGTTTTGAATAATTCAACTGAAAACATTCAGTATTAACTATAATAGAAAAAAATTTATCGGGTGTTTGATACAATAATCTGTAAAAACAATTTGAGGAATTATCATGAATGAACATATTATTGTTTCAACAGATACTCGTGCAGCATTATTTAAATTATTTGCACAAGATGAAAGCTTTGATGATGTTATTGTAAATTTACTTGTACATTACAATGAAAATGAAGAATTTACTGATGCACAAGCAGAAGTTTATAATAATGAAATAGAAAAATCAGAAAATGGTTTTTATGATGATTCTCCTAATATTTCATTAACTGAGTTAAAACGTTTCGTTAATTTTGAAAAATAATTAGTTATCATATAGTATATTTGTTATGTCACATTTTAATAAATCGTATGTCACAAAGCAGAATGTTATGTCACAATTTTGAAGGAATGTATGTCACTTTTGAAGTGTTATGTCACATTATTCCTGAAAGTTATGTCACGGCAACTTTTGTATGTCATAATTTGCTAAAATCTCAAAAAAGTTATGTCATGAAACTAAAAGGTATGCTATCTTTTAAATATCTTAACTTGTTGCCTTTTTTCATTGTCTTTAATAAATATTACTTTTGTTATTATATATTTTATATAAAATAAATAATAAAATTTTAATCATGACATTGCAGGCAGAATTACAAATCAATATTGTAATGAGCAATTACAATAAAAGGAGCAGTAGCTATTCAGGAAACTATGACTACATTTATCTTGATAATTTAACCAGCAGTTCCTTTCTAATTACTTTGCTACTCTTAAAAATCTAATAATAATTACCTATTTTAATTTTTGCCAATGATTTCTTTTATAACATATTTATCATCATTATCTAAAATATTTAATAAATACATGATTATTAAGTAGATTGTTATACTCACGGGTATTGCTAAAAACATGTCCATATGTAAAACGTTAAGAATAATACTTATAAATATTGATCCTATTATTATTTTAGCTAAATCCTTATATAATCTTTTATTAGGTCTGAATCCTAGCTTGTAAATTACATATGACTGTAATAATACAATAATGATATCACTTAATACTGTTGTTATTGCTGCTCCATTATAAGAATACTTTGGAATCATGAACAAGTTTAAGACTACATTAAAAGTAGCTGCAATTAAATATATTCTTGTAACTGCTACTTCTTTATGTGATGCGTTTAATAATATGTTGCATGCTCCACTTAGGAATAATAGGCAAACTGTCCAGATAAGTATGTTTAAAACAGATGATGCATTAGCGAACTCTCCTTTTGGATAAATTAGATGGATGACATCTGCTGAGTAATATACTGTTGCAAAAGCCAGTGGGATTATGATAAACATTAAGTATTTGATTGATTTTTCAAAACTTACAATCAGAAGGGTTTCATCATTTTTAAAGAATTTGCTCATGACTGGGAATATTACTGCTGTGTAAATTGAATAAAATAGTGTTAAAACAGAAACTAGTTTGTATGTTGCATTATAAATTCCGGTTGCATAGTTTCCAACAAGTGCTTTTAACATGATTACATCGATTGAATAATATATGGAATAGAGTATTCCAGTAGCTGCAAAAGGTAGAGCAACTATTGTAAGCTTTTTCCAGAAAGTAGTATTGATCTCAAATTTAGGGCGGGCAATATGTTTTCTTAAAGCACCATAGGTGTATACTAGTACTATTAAATTGGAAATAACGTATGCTAGTGTTATTCCGTAAATTCCTAAATCTGTGAAGATTGCTATTAATATAAAAATAAATAATAAGGCTGTTGTTAGGATATTTCCAATTCCCTGATATTTTCCTTCTTCAAAAGCTTGAAAACATCCGTTAAACAATCCTTTGAATGAATTAATAATCATTTCTATAGTAAACAATAATGTGATTGTAATTGTAAGTTCATCAGTTTTTAGAATTATTAAAATTATTAATGTTAGGATAAATGTTCCTATTCCAAATAAACTTTTTAAAGGGATTGCATTACCTAAATACTTGGGGGCTTGTGAGTAGTCTGTTGAAACATGACGAACAATATGGGTGCTTATGCCAAAATCGGTTGTGACTGCTAGAATTTCACTTAATGAAATAGCAAATCCTAAAATACCATTTCCATTAACTCCAAGGTAATTAGCTATTAAAACGGTCCATATAAAACCACAAATACTACTTAATATTTGTGGAATAAATAGCCAACCCATATTATTAAAAATCGATTTCACTTGACTCATAATTTACCTAAATTCTAAATTAATTATAATTAATATTTAAAGTTTTGTAAAAATCTTGTTTTTTTTAGAAAATTATATTGAATAATTGAAAAAATTATTCCGTTTAAATTTACTTATTTTTGCTAAAAATATATTAAAATAATTCATTTGCACCCCCCCTAATATACATTCCTAGAAACTTAAGATTTTTTATTTTTTTTATCATTGTTTATTCATTGAAAATTGCTAATTTTGATTTATTTTGCTTTAATCCATTATTATTTATTTTAATACTTTATTAATTAATTTTAATTTATTTATATCTAATTTTAATAATTATTAATAGTTTATTTTAAATATTATTAATTATATATATTTATATAAGTAATTAAAGTTTTTTAATCATGAATTTATTTGATTGGGGGTTGGATTGATGTATTCTTATGATAGATTTGTCAAAGATTTTTTCAGTTTATGTTTTGAATAATTCAACTGAAAACATTCAGTATTAACTTAGTTACAATCCCATTTTCAAATAAAATCTCTCGAAAAATCATAACAAGAAGTCTTTGGCGAAGATAAGCTATTCTCATATTAGCTGGTTGACAATCAAAAAATTCACAAATGAAATTAACCATTGCATTAGACTTAATTTCCAAACCAACATCTGCAAAATCTTTTAAATTATCGGGAGTAATATTTACTGGACCAATCCAAGTAATTACAGATGAACCATAAATACCAAACTGATTAAATGCCCAAGAAGGATTAATTTGGCTTCCATCATACTCAAAAATTTCATTGATGTGTTTATGAATAATACTCATAAGTTAATTTTAGATTATGTTTTTATATAAAAATTTGCAACATTACTAAAATAAAATTTAGGAGAATTTTATTAAAAAACTTCAATTACATCACATCATTTAATAATAATTTTACTAATAAATTTACCATAGTAATTAGTATTTTTAGGAGAAATGAATACTTTATGAACACCTCTTTTAAAATTTTTAGTATTTAAATAAGCTAATCCTTTATTGTTTGTTTTAAGAGTGCGTGTTTTGTATTTCTTACCAATAGAAATCTTAACTTTAATCTTAATATTTTTTACTATTTTTTTAGCTTTTTTATTAATTAATTTAATAGTAAATTTTTTTGATTTCTTATATTTAGCAACTATTTTTGGTGCTTTAATAGTTAAAGGTGTTTTATAAATCTTAAATTTTGATTTTAGAGATTTAATCTTATAATTTCCATTTATAGCATTGATAACAATTGAATAATGGCCCTGATTAAAATTATGTTTTAAAATAGCCATCCCTTTAGAATTTGTAGTTACATAATAATTTTTAGACTTATTTTTAGATAAATAAATTTTAAACAAAAACTTAACTCCTTTAATAGCTACTCCATTATTATCTACTAATTTAACATATAAATGCTCATTTGAATTATAAAAAATTCTTAAATTATAACAAAACAAAGAAGTATCACGCTTAATAACCGATAAAGAAGATTGGTTAATTAAAATACTATTAAAATCATAACAAAGTTTACCACTCTCATTAATATGGTAATAATCACTTTTTTTAATATATGAATCCAATATCTGTTTAAGATAATATTTAATATTATAATTTTCCAACACTTAAATTAAAAGGTAAAGAAACCCTTGCAAATCCGTTTTCATCAATAATGCTTTCCAAATACAAATTATAATTTTTATTATAAATATGTACTTTAAAAATATCATTAACAAAAGGTAATCCTTCTTCATCAGTTAACTTAATAATCAGTTCACCATTATATAAAACCGGCATATTAACAGTTAAAACACGACGAGCATTAACTGAAACATTTTTTAAAAAACTATTTCCAATTAAATCCCCATCATAAAAACCATTGACAACACCCCCAATGAATCTACAACTAGGATTAGAACCTCCTATTATAAATTCATATTTAAAAGAAGGAGGGTTATCTTTAAAAGATGTGTTAAATATTTTTCCATTATGCCCCTCCCATGCAACAATTCCTCCATCCCCATAACCATGGTTACCTGAAAATGAAGAATTTATCAGAGTACCATTAGCACCAACCCAATAAATAGCAGCTCCATTAGATATTAACTCATAATTGTTCAAATTTGTAAAATTATATGGTGCTTTAGCATTTATTATTTTTAAGTTCTTCAATATAACATTGTTCGAAGAGATATAAAATATTCCAGATAACATTTGTGCATCTAAAATAGCTCCATCACCTCTTCCTTCAATAACAAGAGACTTATTAACAATTATTAAATTACCCTGACCATAATAAGTTCCATTAAGTTGTATAGTATCATTTTCTTCTGAATCATCAATGAGCTTTTGAACATCCGAAAAACTATTTTGACTATTATTATTTTTTCCAAATACCTCTTTCACATTACTATTACAATACTCATCAGAATTATCTAAATTAATATTTTTATAATGAGTATCATTTAAAACTACATCATCTTCACTTAAATTAACATCAACTGCACATACATTACTCAGACTCAATAATGCTACAAAAATTAATGTAATAATTAAAATTTTATATTTCAATCTAATCACCATAAAATTATTTTTTCTTGTTTTGAATAATTCAACTGAAAACATTCAGTATTAACTTAATTTTCAGTTAAGTATTGATCAATAGGAACAACCTTCACCACATTATGTTCATCATCCTCAAAAATAATAGATTCAATAAGATTCTTAAATTGAGGATATTTCTTAACAAATTCAATACCCTCATCAGTTTCAATATTAATACTAGCAGAAACTGGATCATAAACAGGATCATTATGGGCTAATTCTTCACGCCTACCTCTAACACGGTACATTTTCTCACGAACATCATCCCTATAATTTAAGAATTCAGACCTTTCCTTTTTATAAAAAGAATCATTAACATAAAGAGAAGCCATGATTCCATCAGGAATAACATCCTCAAAAATAATTAATTCAGCTTGCATAGCAGACGGTAAATTTCTGAGTAATTCTCCGTTCAATTTAGTAAATCTTATGAGTGGCATAAATATTCCCCATTTTAAATATATTTAATTACTATATATTGTTTTTGAATATATAAAAAGATTATGGTAATTTCCAAACTTTTTTCTTACTACTCAAATCCTCAACCTTGTCTAAATAGATATTAGGTAAAAATAATGTTTCATAATCTTCAGGAGAAACAGTAATCCCCTCAACATATAATACTTTAGTTCCTTTCGGGATTAAAATATAATTCAATTCATCTCCGTATTCATCAACTTTAGTGTATTCATAAATTGACATTGAAGTAAAACCTTTATCTTTATATGTTGTTTTACCATTTCGACCCATGAACCTTTCTCTTTCACGACGACATAGCATTACATCTTCATTAAGAGTTTTAGCATATTTATTAAAAATACTTTCAGCAATAGTCAATGCAACATGAAAATCTAATTCATCTGACAATAATTCTCTCAGAATAAGATTATTGTTTATGTTTTTCCATCTTTCAACACATTCATCTAAATTATCTGGTCCAAATCTTAAATAATCATTTAACGGAGAGCTATCTTTAGTGAATATTTTTAAAAATAGTTCTTCTTGAGGGCTTAATTTATTAATATCAAATCCGTAGTTTTCAAGGAAGTCCTGTCTACTCATTGGAGTGTTCCCTTGTAATTGATACTTTTTACCTTTATAATTATAACTCCAATTATGTGTGTCTTCATTGATTAAGTTGGTTGTGTATGGTTTTTCAGGAGGCACTCTGTCTCTTTTCCACACAGAAAGATAAGTACAGCGACAATTAGGATGTGCGGGAACATATTCTTTCTTTTTAATCATTTCTTGAATATTATGTACTCTTTCTTTACCATGGTTACTGTAAATTATTTCATCATCATTGAATTCATATGCATTTTTTAAACAGATGTAACATACATTATCATCTTCAGCAGTTAGTATTTTAACTTCTTCATATCCTTCATTTACATAAGATTGTAGTATTCCTGTGTTTTGTGCTCGTGATACTTCTGTTTTTGCAATCATTACTGCTCTTTGTCGAGGAGATAATGTACTATCTGGTAATCGTTCAACACCTAATTTAACTAATTTTGAAGCTATATTATTCGGATTTTCTCCTTTTATTACACCTTGGAATATCTGATTTTTAATAGATCTTCTTAATTCATTATCTAATTTCCTGATTAGTTTAAAATTATAGTTTCTAATATGAGTCAATGCTAATTTATCTGCTTCAGTATAACGAATTCTACTTTGAATATCCTGATATCCTTTAATTTTACCATAATCATAAACTTCATTGATAATATCTTCTATTTTATCATATTTTCCATTGAGAATTCTATCCCATTGTGATTCCATTAGTTCAAAAATATCTTTTTGGTATTGCATTTCACCATAAAAATAATCTTTTGCTTCTTGAGAATCCAACCACGCAATAGAGTTATCTAATTGTTGATTGATTAATTGCATTATTTCTCTATAATGATTATTAACATGAGGGTCATCATTATTTTTAATATCTAATTCATCCCAGTAATCTAATTCATTTAGTAATAAATGATTAGTTTTGATTCTTTCTTCAGATATCATATTCTTTACCTAATCTTTCAAGAGACAATGATTTTTTTAACATTTTAATTTCATCAATTGGAATAACATCCTGTACATCATCAGGATTGCGAGCAATACCATATTGACTATAATTCATTGGTACATTACCCCAATCTACTGGAGATAAACCATACCCTGATCTTACTTCATGTTTTGAATAATTCAACTGAAAACATTCAGTATTAACGCAATTATCAAATCCACTGAAGTGATTATTGGGAAATAGGATTTAATATCCTATTAATCCTAATAATATTAAAATAACAAAAATAATTACTGCTGCTTTTAAAAGTGTTTTTAGATTTTTCACAACAGCATAAATAATTAAGAATAATATAATTACTCTTATTATAAACATTATTGTCAAAATTTAACCTCCTGCAAGGATAGTTTTTGTACCTTCTTTTGAAATTTCTTTCTTTTTTGAATTCAACATCGTATTTTACAGTTTCAAATAATAATAACTTCTTTTAATGCATCAAGGGTTTCGTCACGATGATTACCAAGTACTGCTACTAAAAATAACATATCGCCGGTGTAAAATTCACCGATATAATGGATAACAGATATTTCATGAACATTATATTTGATCTTAGCATTTTCAACAATTTTTTCAATTTCTTTTTGGTTTTGAATAATTCAACTGAAAACATTCAGTATTAACGTGATTACTTGGTACTGCCTGGTGTTGGAGCGTTTGGTAGTGCGATGGAGAATTTAAAACCATTTGAAGATGTAATAAATGAACATGTAAATGATAACAAGCCATTTCTTGGAATTTGTCTGGGTCAACAAGTATTAATGGGGTCAAGTGAGGAATCTCCAGAAATTAAAGGTTTAAACTTGTTTAAAGGACATGTGGAATTGTTGTCCGGGAATGTAAAAATACCTCATATGGGGTGGAATCAACTAAAAGTAGTCAATGATTCTCCAATTTTAGAAGGTATTGACAATGAATTCTTTTATTTTGTTCACTCATATCATGTAGTTCCTGATGATGTTTTGAATAATTCAACTGAAAACATTCAGTATTAACAGTGTCTATTTTTTCTTATTTTATTTATTTTAATGTTTTATATTTCTTCTTTTAAAAATATTTTGAGGATTTCATTTTTATATATTATTTAAAGTGTTGGTTTCCTCAGAATTATAATTGTTTTCAATGATTTTATCAGTATTTTTTCTAAATTTTGAGGACATTAATTTTTAACTAAAATTTATAAATACATTTCCTCACCATCTTAAATAAAATCCATTAAATTCTTCAGCGTATAATATTGTATTTACTAAATCTTTGCTTTGTTTTCTAATTAAATCTGAATAAGTGTTTATTTCATTATTGTAAGTAATTGTTGAGAAGATTTTTCCAAGAATTTTATTCACTATTAATTTCCTTGCTTCTAATTTTATGGTATTATTTCTTTTATCTAAATCATTTATGGTAACTTGTTTTCTGTTAATTAAACTTATTACTGTTTTATCAACAATTTGTTGTCTGAATGGTTCGATTAAATCAAAGGTTAAACTTGTTCTTTTATCTATATCATAATGTAAAAATCCGCAATATGGATCTAAACCTATTAGTAATATGCTTTTTGTTATTTCACTTGCAAGAATTGCATAACCATAATTTAACATGGAATTAAGTAAATCTGTTGGTTTTTTTGTTCTTTTTTCAAATCCAATATTATTTGGAATGAAATATTTTACTGCTCTCCAATACTCATTAGATGCTTTTCCTTCTAAACCCATTATTTTAATTCTTATTTCATCATTATTTCCATTTAAATTTAATTTTTCAAGTTGTTTTATTATTTCATCAATTTTTGATCTATGGTTAAAAACTCTTTTCAGCTGTTTATTTTTATTAAGTGTTGTTAATGTAGCTTTTTGGTTTTTCATTTTACATTTTATTAATTCTTTTGATAATTTAAGACCAAGTTTATTTTCGCTTAATTTGTATTGTTGTTTTTTTAACTTCACATTTCTCCAATCTGGTGATTCTAAGATATAACTTAGTTGTCCTCGTGGATTAATAGCTATTAATTTAATATTATTTTCAGCTATTAAATTTAAAGCATCAAAGGTCACATAACCTTTTCCTGTAATGGTTATATCATTAATTTCGCTTGCCTTGATAGAATCTATAATTTCGGAATTTTCATGTATAACAATTTGGTTGTCTTTCTTGTGGATTGATTTATTATATCCGTCAATAATTAGTTTCATATTAATATATCCTAAATAAATCATTATTGAATTTAATTTCACGACCACATGTTTCTTTTTTTAAATAGCAATTTTGACATATTCGTGTTATTAAAACACTATCATATTCTTTAATTATTTTATTTATGGATTTAACTAATGTATTTTGTTCATTATTATCTAATTCTCCTATATATAATGTATTTTGAATTTTTCTAAGTCCAAAGTGCTCAATAACACTTTCAATCTTTTCTTGATTTGTTTTAAATTTTATATCAAAACTAACTATTACATACATAAATTAATTTATAGTTTTTATCCAGTTAAAATTAATTTTTATAATTACAACTTTTTATTACTTTTATTATAATTTCTATTACAAATCTAAAATTGGGAAAGATTTGTATTTTTATATCTCTTGATGTATAGGTGTTACTTCATTTACAACATTCCTTTAGAAACTTTCAAATTCATCAAATTTTATATATAAAATAAATGTATATTTTATGTAATAATATACGTTAATAATGAAAAGATACGAAGTATTTATATATTAAAAAAATAAATATTAAAACAAGGGTTTGAGTAAAAAAATTTAGGAGGCAGAAAGCTTATGATAGAAGTTGATGAGCTAACAGACTACCTAAATGAATACTTAGAAGAAAAGCAAGAGGTAAAGAACTTAACTCAAGAAACTATAAAAAAACAAACATTTAACATATCTAAATTCATCGAATATCTTGAAAAAGAAGGAATAGGAGAACTAACTGATAAGAATATTAAAAAACAGTTAAGACATTATCGTAGGCATTGTTTGAAAAAACATGGAAATAAAAGAACCACAGTTAAAACATATATGATGAATATTTTGGAATTCATCAACTCAGAAGATGTTCAAGAGGAAATCCAGCATGAAACCATCAAAATGAAGGATATTATTGAAGTAAAAGCAGAAGATTCTGAAACTGCTAAAAAAAGAATTGAAAAAATATCCTTAACCTGGCCACAATCCAATTTTTTCTTAGATACAATCGAACAAAGCGGAAATAAAAGGGATTATGCAATCTGCAGAACATTTATTGACTCCGGTATGAGATTGAAAGAATTGGTCTTATTAAACAAAACAGATATTCAAGTTTCAATTGATGAAAATGGATTTTACGAACTTCCCAATGACACTAATGAATTTATTGATGTTTATTTACGAGCAGAAACAACAAAAGGTGAGTTAAAAGACCGTACAACATTTATCACCTATGATACATTAATCAGTTTAAATGAAATGATGAAGAATCGTATCACAAAACTTAGGAAAAATACTAATAATATATATCGTCCAGTAATTCAGCGAAAAAAAGCGGCTGAAGAAGTAGTAAGGGAAGAGCTATTTACCAATATTAATGGAAAAAGAATTGGAAAACGTGCTGTTCAGGATATCATTAAAAAACATGCTCGTGAATGTGATCAGAGAATTGAAAATGAAGGAATTGAATGTAATGTAAATTATGGTAGAGATGTTAGTGTTCACATTCTAAGACATACTGCATTATCCCATTATGCGGAAATATTGACAGTTGCAGAGGTGCAGTCAATTGCAGGGCATTCAAACTCCCAAACAACGGATAAATATATTCACATTGACCATGAACAAATGAAACAAAAATTAAAGGTTAATTCACAAAGATTTTTATAAAAATTTATAATTCAAATTCATGAGATTTATTAAATTTCATGAAATTTATTAAAAAATAGCAAAATTTGAAGAAAATGACATATTTCAATAGCTTGAGATATATGTAATTATTTATTTAAAGCATTTTTCTAAATATTACTTTAGTATAAATAGTAAAATATGTATAAATTAATATTTCTGTAAGTAGGGAAATATACTTAATATATATTTTCTGTATAAATGTATAATAGTAATATAAGTATAATAATATAATTACTATTTTACTTATTATATGTATAATACTATTAATAGTAATTATAGATAAATAGTCATTTATATATATTTACCTACTAATTGATATTTAAGGTTAATATACGGAAATACCTTTCCGACTATAGTAATATTACACTAACAGAAATTTTGGTAAAATAATTCATATAAATACTCTAATAGCAATATACTGGATAATACATCTCTATTTAATTATAAACTAAATTTTTAATCTGATTTTAATTATTTTGTATTATATTAAACCATAATTAAAAAAATAAACCTTTATAAATTCGTATTTTTAATGAAATTTATTAAATTTTATAATTTTTATAAAAAAGGTATTGGGAATAAAAAATTTAGAAACCTAAAAGGAGTTTTATACCAATCAGTATAAGAATAACTCCACCAAGGATTTGGAACTTATCTCCAACATAATTTCCAAGTTTCTTACCAATAGATACACCCACAATACCAAAGAAAAATGCTACAATACCTATTATAGCAGATGATATTAAAACCGGATCTTTAAAAAGTGCTAATGTAATTCCAACTGCAAAGGCATCAATACTTGTTGCGATTGCAAGCAAAGTTACTTCTTTAAATGAGAAATGGTCAGTTATTTCTTCATCGCCACCTGATAAACTCTCACGAATCATATTTAATCCAATCATTAAAAGTAAGATAAATCCAATAATTGAAGCTAAAGATTCAACAATAGTTGTTATAACATTACCACAGAAATATCCTAATATGGGCATTATAAATTGAAATCCGCCGAAAAATAGTCCATAATAAAAGATTTGTCCATTGGTTATGTTTTTTTGAGTAAACCCCTTTGTCATTGATACACTAAATGCATCCATAGCCAGAGCTATTGCTATCAACAATACAGAAATAATATTAAATGCCATGATTAGATATTTGTTTTTATTTTATTTAAATATAATTAAACAAATGATTAATTGGATTGTTCCAATTAATCAAATTTATATCAGCCGGTAGGAAATAATTTTTATTTCCTAATTAGTATATTTAACATAATATTATTTAAAATAACCAGTTTTAAATCAATATAATTTTATATTATGAAAACAATAGTATATAAAATAGAAAAAAATATTGTATATTGTTTAATTTAAAAAAATTAAACATCATAATGTTCAACGTCCTGATATATAAATTCAACGTCGGAAATTAATTTGATATTGCCTAAATCATCACCCAACGGCCTATCCTCTCAAATAGTGCAATTGCAAATATCATATATTGAAATGTCAGTTACATATTCAATAGGAGGTAGTTTATTTACATCTGAAAGAGGAATAATATAAGACTCATCACCAGATATAAAAACCATATGATTGTTGCATAAAGATTTTAACCAATTTAAAGTGGTTCCATTAACATTTCTATAGTAATCCGAATTTTCACATTCATTTATGAACTTATCTATTGCAATAAGGTTGTCAACACAAATTCTAACTTCCGTTTTATTTGAGATATCTAATGAATTATCAAAACCACTACATATAACCACACATAATCCACTAATCACAAGCACTGCAATTATTACGGATATTACAAACCTACTTTGCATAATATTACCTTATAATTCTATATCAATAACATCCCACATTTCAATCATATCATATATAAACTCACTATATAACATATTTATATTATTCTGATTTAAAATATTAACTATGAAAGATTTATTTGATTATTGTGATTTTGGAGATTTAAAACTTAATAGCAGAATTGTGAGAACTGGACTTTGGGAGTCTCAAAGAGAAAAATCAGGCAATATGACTCCTGATATATATAACCGATATGAAAATATTGCCGCCAGCGGCATTGGATTAATAATTACTGAGTTATATTCACTTTACCCAAGAGATACATTCTCCAAATACTCAAATACCATTCACTACACTCAATTTGTTCGTGAAGCTCGTGATTTAACTGATCTTGTTCATGTATATGATGTTCCCATCTTTGCCCAATTAGGTTTTGTACAATATAATAAAAAAACGCAGCAAAACATGAAAATTGAAGAGGTAACAATTGACGACATCCGAAAAATACAAACGGATATGATTATTGCAGCTCAAAAGTTTGATTTTGGCGGATTTGACGGCATTCAATTAGGTCTTGGAAATTATTATTTCCTATCCAGATTTATTAATCCAAATTTCAATACAAGAGATGACAAATACGGTGGAAACACTTTCAATAGATTAAGAATAGTTCTAGAAATGATTAAAGTAATAAAAGACAATACGAAATTACATATAAATTGTCGTTTAAATGCATTTGATGGAACAACCAATGGAATGACATTGACTGAAACAATTGAAATAGCCAAACTTCTTGAAAAATATGGTGCGGATTCCTTGCAAATTACTCGTCCACGTTCGCCGCAATTTTTCACACGTGAAAATAAAGAGGAAAATCCATTAATCGAAGCTACAGAGCAAATAATTAATAATGTTAATATTCCAGTTATTTTAGGCGGTGGAGCAAATAGTCAAAATCAGATAAATGAAATGTTAAATTCTACAAATATAGATTTTATATCAATGCAAAGGCCATTCGTCAAAGATCCGAGTTTCCTAGTAGACTGGCAAATTAAAGGAAATGGTGAAAGCTTTTGTAAAACTTGCAATAATTGCTATTGGAAAAAAACCGCTACCTGCCACTTAAGATCATGTAATCCCTAAAGAATTTAATACTTATTGAAGCTTTCCAAAAAATAGTGCAATTCTTCATCTATTTGATATAATGTTACAATTGGTTTGTGATTTAAAAGGCTTGTTAATGCTATTAATAATGGTATAGCCTCACCAACCTTGACATTTTTAAATTCCAAATTTTGATAAGTGATTTTAAAGCTATTATTTAAATGCTCTTCAATTCTAAGGCCTGAAGGTATAAAATTAATCTCATTTTTTTCAATTAACTCTTCTAAATCCTTAGTGCCTTCAAGTATGTCTTCAAATTTTATTTCATCTTTTTCTAAAACAGAATCAAGGAAATCAAAATGGATATTATAGTCATATTTAGAATTGTCTTTAAAATAAGCATCAACCATTAAATAGTTTATATATAATTCATGGTTTATTATAGAGTATTTTTTATTACTAACTATGAATTCCATAATTAATTATTGTTAAAAAAAGTATAAAAAACTAGTTATTTAAACTAGCTTTTTTGAGGCATATATTTTTTAATTGAAATTTGAGTGAATTTCTTAATAAAGAATTTGGCCCAAACGTATCCAACTGTTCCTCCAACAAAACAACCAAATACCACTCCTACATAAATTCCTTGCAAACCCCATCCAAATATAAAGCAGAATATATATGCAAATACACTTTCAAGAATCAATGATCTAAGAAGGGTAATCAATAGTGAATAACCTCCTTTTCCAACCCCCTGAAACATCATAGATGACATTATTCCATGCGGAATTGCAAGAACAAATAAACTTAAAACAGATATTGCTACTGCAATTTGTGGTGAAAGCGATGCACTTGCCTGAGTATATGAAAACATGGCCGCAAGTTGTGACGAGAATATGAACATTGCAGCACCCAATACAATTGAAATAGCAAAACCCAATTTAATTGAATAAGAATGGGCTGTTTTTAAATTCACATGATTATGTGCACCATATGCAATACCTGCAACTGTTAGAACCGCTGTTCCAAGACCTATCAATGGAATCATAGCCAATTGTACAATCCTCATTGATGCAGTATATACTGCAACTGCTGTAGTTCCAGAAGCCATAACAAGCATGCTGTTTATAATAATGGCTAAAGCAGAAAATACAATATTTTCCAATGTTGAAGGTATAGCTACCTGCAATGTATCAACCATCATTTTTCCTTGATAATCAAAGTTCTTAAGTGACAAATCAAGATATAAATCCTTTTTACCCCATATCCAATAACTCATTACAACACATGACATTGCTGCTGATATTACTGTTGCCCAAGCGGCTCCGGAGATTCCTAAGTTCAAAATGTAAATAAATACTGGATCCAAAATAATATTTAAAATAGCTGTTACTGCAATTGCTATGGTTGCACGGCGCATATCTCCTTCTGATCTAAATATGGCTGATGCAACTCCAGAATATACAAAGACAAATAAAAATCCGAAAATAATGTAACTATAGTCTAATGCATATTGTATTGTATCTCCAGCACCCATAAATTGTAAAATAGGAACCATTAACCCTTCAATTAAAACTGTAAATATCACAGATATGATAACCGCCAGAAGAATACCATGCAATGCTGCATTATTTGCCTGCCTATAGTTTTTTGATCCAATGTATCTTGCAATCAATGAGTTTGCACCTGCACCAATACCGTTTCCAAGCCCTACCAATACCATGAATAATGGTGTAATAAATCCTATTGCAGCTAAAGCATCTGCTCCAAGACCAGCTACCCATATACTGTCTGCAATATTATAAAGCATAATTAAAAACATGGAAACCATCATTGGCAATGCTAACTTAACAATAGCCTTTTTAGGATCCCCTGTTATCATTTCAATATTTTTATTTTTTTCTCCAGCCATTTTATTCCCCTTTATCATTTAATTCTATAGCTTTAATGGCTATTTCTTTTAAAGCTTTTTTAAAATCTTCAGTTTCTATATAGCTATTATCATATACAGTTTTTTCCAATTCATTAAGTAATTTAATCGCCTGATTTAATGTTTCCTCACCTTTATTTGTTAATGAAACCTTTTTTTGACGTCTATTTTTCTCATCTACCTCTCTTTTAACCAAGTCATTATCTTCTAATTTTTTGACTGATCTAGCAACTGTACCCTTATCAATAGTGCATCTAGAAGCAATTTTATCCTGATTTATTTCTTTTTGATGAGATATTTCAAATAAAAAATGAAGCTGTGAGGAATTAATATTAAATCTTTCAAGTTGACGATTTAAATATAAAACTTGATTTTTTTCAATAATGGCAATTAACTTACCAACAGGAAGATTAGATGGATCTATTATCTTAAATTCTTCAAGTGACATATTATCAGTTTATAAATGAATCTATATCATATTCACTTTTTCTAACTTCTTTGGTTTTCAGTCCAAGTGTGTTTAATGGTTTAATTGAAAATTTTTCCATCTGAATAAAAGCGGAATCAAATCCACTAGTTTTTGCGGTTGCAAAGAACTTTACATTGTTGAATTTTCCTTCATTTTGCTTTAAATATGAAATCACCGGATTAGCTATCCTACTTGCCCAAACTGGTCCTCCAACGTATACTACATCATACTCAGATGGGTCAAATTTTAATGATTCAAGGTCAATGATTTTTTCTCTCATTGCATCCTTTCCACCTCTCGCATAACCAATTTTTCCCTGATATTTTACTTTTGGAATGATTTCTTCCACATCCGCATTTACTCTGCCGGCTATGACTTCCGCCAGAATTTCTGTTGTTTTTGTTCTTGAATAATAAACTACTAAAGATTTCATATGTTACTATTATATTCTTATAATATATAAACTGTTGCATTAACAACCATTGTATTTGCAACAATTAAAAAATTTAAAAAAAAAGAATTAGAATTTGAAAATGTCATTTGACCATTTAAACTTGTGTTTTTGATCCTGAACAGTCTCATCATAAGATTTTTCAACATTGCCATATTCTTTTACAATAATCTTTTGTTTTTGAATTGGATTAAGAGCGCTGCCTTTTAATTTATTGTATAACTCTATTTCATCTTCAACTTGAGCCAATTTTTCTTCAAGTTCTGCTTTTTCTTGATGTGCCTTATTGATTCTATGGTCAAAAAAATCATTGCCATGTTCAATAACAGCATCTTTCATATCAAAGAGAATCTCTATAGCCTCTCCAACTTCAATACCATTTTCTTTTAAGATTTCCACTTTCTCTGCTTGCTCATCTGTTAATTCTATTTCCATTTTCATATTTTTCCCCCAAAAAAGTATAGTCAGTATTATTATATTTAATTATTCATTTAAATTATTTTCTAAATTTCAAACCAGCTTTAAATGCATCAGCTATTTTATCAACTTCAAAATAGTAATGTGTTATCTCCATCACTTACAACAACAGAGATGGCGGATACATCATCATAATACTTATTAATTTAAAAGAAGTATAAATAACTATATGAATAAATTGAAAATAGCTAAATGATTTCAACACTTACAAATCCTCCAATTATTTGCATACCATTGTTTTTAATAATTTCTCTAACTTTGTCTTTTACAAGTAGCGGATTTGATTTATCCAAATTCATAGTTTTGGAAGTGATATCCTTAATTTTCGCTTCACTTTTGCCTATGGCAATCATTTTGTTTTGGGCCACTAGGCTGGGTAGCGATAAAGACATATCCAATAGATCCGACAGGTATGCACCACTAGTTGTTGGCATCCTTTCCTACCTTATTGGCTTTTTAATTTGTTTAATATTCAGCTTGGATAGATTTTTAACCTGCCTACTTTTATGTTATTCAATAAATACTGGTGTTGTACTTGCAATTACTCTCAAATGGAAAATTAGTGTCCATACAACTGGTTTATCAGGTCCGGTTGCTGCATTAATTTTACTTTTAGGCAATATTGGCGCATTATTTGGCATAATATATCCTATACTGATTTGGTCAAGAGTGCTTCTCAAAAAGCATACTTTAGCTCAAGCCATCAGCGGCGGCGTTCAGGGATTCTTTTTAACAGTTTTGGAGATGCATTTATTTATGAATGTCTTGAATTTGCCTATCCCAAACATGATTGGATTATATGATTCGATTTTATACATATCTGCCATCATATTAACCCCTATTTTACTGGGTCTATTAAGCTATATTAAACTAAATCATCCTCAAAAAACATTTATAGCTGTTGAAATTATATTATTGGCACTGTTTTTAATGTTTATGCCACTGGATGTATCTGTAATATTTATTATTCTTAGCATTACATCTATTTTAGTCAGTTTTTATGGAGGTGACGATTTTATTTGGTATAAAGTATTGTCCAATCAACCATTTAATACTTTATAATTTAAAATAAAGTCTTTATCTAACCGGTAGTAATCAATCAACTTTAATTTTACTGACTCATCCATGGTATTAAATCCCTCACCGTCGAAAAATGTTTTAGCATTAACCCCTCCAACCACCATTGGCGCTACACAAATGCTAATCTCATCAATCAGACCTGCCTTTATCATTGAAAAGTTAAGAGTCGAACCTCCTTCCAGCATTAACTTATCAATTCCCACTTCATGAAGGTAAATCATTAGCATTTTCAGGTCAACTTGCACATCACCTGAAAAAAAGAATTTAACTCCCTTGCTTTTCAATATTTCGTATTTGTCAGATGCTTTAAATTCGTCCTTATATTCGTTGGCCATTGCAATTATGGTTTTAGCATCTCCATTAGTTATTCTAGCATCAGCTGGTGTTCTGCATTTGCTGTCAACTACAATGCGTACAGGATTGTCTGAAGGTTTTGCATCGATTTTATGAACTGTCAATCTTGGATCATCTGCAAGTACAGTTCCAATGCCAACCATTATCCCGTCACAGTCTTTTCTTAATTCATGAACCCTTTCAAGGTCTTTAGCACCTGAAATATTTGAACTTCCAGATAAGGTGGCTATTTTACCATCCAATGTCATAGCTGCATTTAATATTACATAAGGCCTCACTATTATCACCTATATATGATAAAACATTTCCTTAATATGTAAAAAATTCATCAATGTCTGATTTTCAAGCATTCCCGGCATGATTAATGCAATAACAATACCTAAAACACCAAAGAATAATCCAATTCCCCAAATTATTTTAACTGCATCCTTCTCAGCAATCGGTCTTCTTAAAACTAACCTAATCAATGACTTAAAACCACTTTTAGGCCTTACAAGTTTACCCTCATCATTTAATTGCGTTGGCTTTTGTTGTTGTCTGTTCATTACTCCCGCCGAGTAGAACTTTAAAGCCGCATCAATAATATTCGGCATCATTATTATGAAAGCTATTAACTTGACCCTACCAATAAAAGCAACACATATAATAGCTGCACCGATTATTAACGTACCTGTATCTCCTGGGAAAATCTTTGCAGGATATCTATTATAATATAAAAATGCAATCAAGGCACCTAACATACTCATTGAGATGATTGTAACATCGTATTTGCCTAAAATTATACAAGCAATTGTAAGTGACGTCATGGAAATAATCCCAAGACCAGATTCAATACCGTTTAGCCCTGCCAACATGTTTGTTAAATTAGAACCCACAGATAATGCAATTGGAATTGTAATAAGATACAATAATCCTACATTAGGAGGAGCTGCCCAAATTAAAGGCAGACCTGCTAAAAACAATAAGAAAAATTTTTCTTTTGAGGATAGCGCAAGTAAGTCATCTGCAATACCTATTATTCCAACAAGCAATATGACAACGAGCACTATAACCAACTTAAATGTTAAAATATCATGCATATATATTCCGGAAAATATTCCAATTATAAATCCGAATAATATGCCAAATCCACCCATTTCAGCAACAACAGGCTTCCATGATTTATGAATATCTTTTCCAACAATATCGGCATCTTCAAGTTTTCGTATAATTCTTGGCATTGTTAATTTTGTAACCGCAAAAGATAATAAGCCGCAGATTATAGCTATTCCATATAATGGAAGTTGTGGTAAAATCATCATAGTTTATTATATAGTTGTCATTATTAAAAAAAGTAGTTATTTTTTATTTAAAATATAATAAACACTCCTAGGAGGAATATTTAATTTGTCAGAAATCTCTCTAGCAGACAGGCCATCTTTTTTAAGCTGTTTAATTTCATCATGGTCATATTTACGTTTGCGATTGTTAAAGCTAGCATTGGCCTTTCTAAGCAAGTAATAAACACGATTAAGGGATATATCTAGTTTTTGAGATATTTGTTTTGGATTTAATCCTTCATCTGATAATTTTTTTATGTAAAATTCGATATCATTACTTCTAGACTTTGCACCCCATTGATATTCTGTTTTAACGTTAATATCTAACTGGTTCAGTGCATCAATATATGTCTTAGAGGTTCTTTTATAAACGCTGGGAGAACAGGTGATTTCCTCTAAGTTAGGGTGTTTGTCAATCAACTCAACAATCATAGAGGAAGATAGTGCTTTGGTAATATGAATTGTGGTAATATCTTCATCATTCATATTTTCACTTTTTAATTAAATCCAGGAATTTCTTAGATTTGTCGCTTTTCGGATTTTTAATTTGATCGATATGCTTAAGTTCCTTTTTAATTCTTGATTCATTAATGTTGAATGCATTACTAATGTCTTCAAGCTCAATATTTGAGTTTAGGTTGATTAAAGCAGCGCCCAATGCTACATGGTTAACTTTAATATTTGAATTGCGCATTTCTTTTTCGAATTTGAATTTCTCATATAACAGCAAATCCATTTCAGATATAGGAATTATTTTAATATCCGTGAATGAGTTTAATATCTCTATTACCTTTTTATATGTTGTTTGGAATACTTTTCTTTGTTCCCTATCCAATTCAACCCTTATATATGGAAATGGTCCTAGATTAATTTTACGGGAATTGTTGGATGTTGTAAGGTAATATCTGAACATATCCCATATTATTAATGTTGCTGAAATGTTTTTAAAAGTGCTTTTGTATATGCTTTCCCTTACTTTCAAATCACGCTTTAAAGATCTTGCCATATTTCCGAATCTGTCAATATAGTTAAGGTTTCTGAATTTGTTTTCAATTTCGGATTTTCTCCATGATTCTATTGCATCTAAATCATATTTATCTATGAAATCAGGTGTTTGATTTTCAAATTCCTCAATGATTTCATCATATTTATTTATTCTTTTAAAATCCGTTAATCTACGTTTTAAGATATCCTCTTTAATGTTGGAGATAATTTCCTGAGAATAACCAACATATGCAAGTGCAAGAGCTGTACGTGCATGCTTATCATCAATAATCGCCGGTTTTGTTCTATGGAATCTCAATGCTTCGATTCTCACATCTCCACCATACCTACGTCTTACCTCCTCTTCGTAATTATGGATGTATTCAGATTCCAAGGTAACATTTTTCCTAATTAAGCGATTATTATCGTCTCTGAACCTAATAACAAGAGATATAGTTTTAACTAATCCTTTACGTTCCTGTTTTAGAATGTTCAATACCTGTTTAAAAGAATCGCGTGAGTTATTTGATAATTCACTTAGAAGAACCATGTAATTACCAGATAACGGAAGGTATGGGATTATTTCAAGGCGATAGGTTAATTCTTTGTTTACTTTAAAAGTGAAGGCTTTACTTTTACAACTACATTCACCATGATTCTGTTTATATTCACTGATTGAATATTTTTTATAACATGAATTGCATTTCACAGACCCGAATTGTTCCAGGTTTCCCAATGCAATTTTATGCGAATCAATAGCTGATTTAACTCGGTCTAGAATGTTTTTCTTAGCATTTGCTTTCATTCTAAATATTTGATTGTGCCGGCTGTTTTCCCTTATTTCATCAGCTGCAACTTCAGCTACTGTTTTTGTTCCATATTTATTTAAAGATGTAAAAGGTGTGGTGTATCCCTGTACATCCATATCATCTTTTAGTTTTGATAAATAGTTTAATCTGTTATCTAGTTTAAAGTAAAGGTCTTTGAAAACATCGAATTCCTCAATATTTTCCAAGCTAATGCAATCATTTGCTATCTCTTTCAAATAGCTTTCAGCTTTATTAACTAGTGCAGATTCTGGCATTTTAATCTATTTATTGAATTCTTTCACCAATTTTTCCATTAACGTCAGGAGCGAGTAATGCACCGGATTCACCAGTAGCTAAAACCATACCTTCAGATAATGTCCCAAATAGTTTAGCTGGTTGTAAGTTAGCAACAACACACACTTTCCTCTCAACCAATTCATCAGGGGAGTAGAATTTAGCAAGACCTGCAACAATTTGTCTTGTTTTTTCTTCTCCGATGTCCACTTTTAATTTTAATAGTTTGTCTGATTTTTCTATTTTTTCAGCTTCTTTAATTTGTCCGATTTTAATTACTACTTCATCAAATTGATCTATTGTTATTAAATCACTCATATTTTCATCTTCTGCACTTAAGTTTTCTTTTAATTTAGCTTTTTGAGCTTCAATTTCTTTATCTTCAATTTTTTTAAATAATGGTTTAGCTTTATTTATCTCATGACCAACCGGAAGTGCTATTTTAGCATCATCCCATACATCAAGAGAATCGATATTCATGATTTCAGCTATTTTATCGGCTTTTGTTGGTATGAAGGGTTTTAGCATGTAAGCTAAGGTTTTTGCTAATTGATTAGATAAGTATAAACAGTTTGCTGCTTTCTGTACATCTTCCTTAACAGCCTTCCATGGTTCCTGGTCATTGAAATATTTATTTCCCTTTTTGGCTACCTTGAATATTTCAAGCAACGCATCTCTAAATTCATAATTTGCTATGTATTCACCAGCCTTATTAGGTAGCTCTTCAATAGCCATTCTGAATGATTCATCTTCCTCTGTTGGATTTTTATATTCTGGAATCCTATTGTCAAATGATTTTTTAGTGAATACAAATGTACGGTGCAGGAAGTTTCCTATTACATCTGCAAGTTCGTCATTGTTTCTTCTTTGGAAGTCGTCCCATGAGAAATCTGAATCCTTGTTTAAGGGAGCGTTCATGGTTAAGTAATATCTTAATAAGTCCGGATCATAGTCTTTTACAAAGTCGCTGATCCATATTACCCAGTTTTTACTTGTAGACATCTTTTCTCCTTCAAGTGATAGAAATTCACCGGCATATATCATGTCAGGCAATTTGCATCCATATGCTTTTAAAAGTCCCGGCCAAAAGATTGAATGGTGGTAAATAATATCCTTTCCAATGAAATGGACCACATAATCATTCCAGTATTCTTCCCATTTCCTGCCAGATTGCTTTGACCATTGTGATGCTGACGAGATGTAACCTAAGAATGCTTCAATCCAAACATATAATACTTTGCCTTTAGCTTCATCTAATGGGACAGGTATTCCCCAATCCATATCACGGGTTAGAATCCAGTCATTTAACCCATCATTTAACCAGTTAGTAGCGTAATTTTTAACGTTTGCAGGCAAATTTTCATTTGAAGAAATATACTCCTTCAAGTCATCTTCAAATTCAGACAGCTTAAAGGCATATTGGAATGTGTCCTTGATAATTGGAGTTGTGCCGCAGGTAATGCAATGTGGTTCATCAAGTTCTGTAGGTTCAAGAGCCTTTCCACATTTCTCGCAATGGTCCCCCCTTGCTTCTGACCCGCATTCTGGACATGACCCCTCCACATACCTGTCAGGCAAGAATTTATTGCATACAGGACAGTATAGTTGTTGGATATCCTCCCTATAAATTAATCCCTCATCATATAATGATTTGAAGAAGTTTTTAGCAATTTCATAGTGAGATTCGTCAGTCGTTCTTGTAAAGCTATCTAATGAAATATTCATTGATTCCACATCACGAACAATCATGTCATGATATCTTTTTGATATTTCAATCGGTTTTTTATTTTCTTTATCCGCTTTTACAGCAATTGGAGTTCCATGTTCGTCTGTAGCACAAACCATTAACACGTCATTTCCAATCATTCTATTATACCTTGCATAAATATCAGCCGGAAGATAAGTGGAACGGATATGACCTAAATGACATGGTCCGTTTGCATAAGGAAGTGCACATGAAATAAATATTTTTGACATTAATCAGTCCCCTCAATTATTTTAAACATAGTATAATTATGTTACTTATATATAATAAAGATTTATTTTTAGAGGCAATTTTTTCGCCAATTAAAATAATTTAAAAAAATCAATATTGAATTTGAAAATAGGTTATCTATTTAAAATATAAAATAAAAAATAATGAACATGGCAGAAGTTTCATATATTAATCCACTTTCCGATGAAGGAAGAGAAATTATACGTGAATATGGAGATTTAAATCAAATATTTGAGGTAGATGAATCTTTAATAGAAATCTGCACTCACACACTAAATCAAAAAATATCAGATGACAATTTAATTCCTAAATCATACTTTGATTTATGTATGAAACGTATGCAATGGGCAATAGAGAAAAAGAACAACAACAACTTTGTTCCAGCTGAATTTGAATACCTGTCAAATGAAGAATTATTCGCCAAAGACGCAGTGGCCTTTCATATACTATGTCAGGCAATTGCAATACAATTTAACTTAGGCTCACGAGAGACCAGACTATTTATTGAATCTCAAGGAACACTGATTCTAGAAAGATTATCTAAAATACCTCCAATTTCAAGAGCAGAAATCATTGATGAAGTGCTTGATGAGGTGAAGGTGGATGGTGCAATAAACTGGAAATCCCTAAGAGACATTGTAGCTTCCAAAAAAATCAAAATGACCGATCTTTTAATTGATGAAGGAAACATTATTCTTCAACAGGACGACTTCCTATATCGTTTTGGGGATGAATTTATCGATAGGAGCCCTGAGCGAATGTATAATATATTAATAGGCGACAGCGTCAAAGAACAAATCATATCAAGATTAATAATGCAGAAAACCGAAGAATATATTGGACGCATTAAAGAAATGTCAGCAAGAATTGAAATTCACCCAGCCATCATTAAAATCAGTGAAGAGTTAAAAGAATTCATACCAACAGAGATTAGCAAATATAATCAATACTATACAGGTAGTGGTGGAATTTACGGTTCTGTCGAAGCAGGTAAATTAAATCCAGATGCTTTCCCACCATGCATTAAAGCAACAGTTGAAGGTGTATCTTCCGGTGGACGTAACGATGCAATCGTACTTCTTTTAACATCCTTTGCATCATATGCAAGATTATATCCAAGAATATTTGCTTCAGATGAAACCGTGAAAGTATCAGACATAGATCCTGACCTTACAATTACAGAAAATGAAATCCTTCCATTAATCTTTGATGCGGCAGATAACTGTACACCTCCTTTATTTGATGACCAGCCTCAAGAAAAAATAAATATCATCTCAAAATTAGGTTTTGGAATGCATGAAACAGTTGATATTAACCATGAAGGTGAAACTAAATGGTATACTCCAATGAGCTGTGAGAAAATAAAAATACATTTACCCCACCTATGTCATCCAGACAAATCATGTAAAGGAATCAATAACCCTCTTTCATGTTATGGGCGTAAAAAATTCCAGCTGGACAAACAATCCCCTAAAGACTAGACTGGCTAAACTCAAATGGATTGTGGTTTTCATAAATGGCATCATAATACTTGTTTAAAATCTTAGATTCCCACATATTATAATTGGATTGTTCCATTTTTTCAAAATTATATGCTAAAAGGCCAATTTGGCGTTCATATTCATCAATGCCTTTTACTTCACAAAATTCTGTGATAATATCTGGAATATGCTCACAAGGATCTTCGCTGCTAAACTCTAGAAATTCCTCATATTCCCTTTTAGAGAAAAATTCCTCTTCATTGATTGGATTTTCATGAGAGCTAATGGTATATAATTCAATATAAATCTCATCGCCTAATGAAAGATCATTAAAATCAATGCCTAATCCATAAACCTGACCATTTTCAAGATTTAATATTGTATGGCCAGTTTTAATGCCGCCCATCCAATTATCAAATGCAGGTTTAACAATGTCTTCTGGTGTAAGACCTGACAATATTGTTTTTAAATGTTCGATTCCAATAACTTCAACTATTTCTTCCATATGATAATATTCCTTTTAATAGATATTAAAATTATTGAATTTAAAATAATGTTGCTATTCCTGCAAATATTAAAGCAATAAATGGAAATAGGATCAATTTCATGATTTGCTGTTTTTTATTAAATCCATATTGCTTAAAACTTTTACAATCTCTGGTTTCAGGAAAATAATGCTGATAAAAATGTGTTTTGGTTAATAAAAACCAATCCAGGAATATTATATCAAATATTTTATAAGCCCATAGCATGACTAAAAACCTTATGAAAATCTGCAGAATTTCCAGTTATGATTGATTCCATCAATAAATGCATATAATATAGAAAAAATAATAATGAGAACTGAAAGGATATCTAAAATCCAACCAATTAAATGAGCCCCTCTAAATCGTTCATTATCTGGGACTATTGCATCTTGGATATCTTGAGGAGCTGATGTGAAAAGTCTTTTGTTCTGGATAAAATCCACTCCAGACACTATCATTAAAACAACTGCAAACATTATAATTATTGATAAAGTAATTGTTAAAAACATGAATACACCTATAATTTTACCTCAATGTAACTTATATTTTAGGTAATATAAAAACATTACAATACACAAAATCGCACTTACCCAATAAATAAATACTTTAAAAATATAATTATAATCATGTTTTCTAAAGCTACAATAAAAGAGCGAAGACAATACTATCGTGAAGAATGGGATCCTAAAGATTTGCCTGACTTCATTTCAAATGATATCAGAAAAAGAGAGTTTGGTTTCGACCACAACGGCAGAGGACCAAATGACAGATATAAAGTTTTTAAAGGAAGTGAATCATTAAGGAAATTCTTAAGGTATAAAGCACCATTTGCAGCTTATATTTCAGTAGCTTTTTATAATAACCCTCGCCGTCGTGAAGATTGGTTAAAGGCGGAATATGTTTTCGATGTAGATGCAAAAGACATACCGATTAGATCATGTCAATGTAATGGAGTATGCGAAATTTGTCTTGGGGAAGCTTTAGAAATAGTAAATACATTAATTGATACTTTAGAATCTGATTTAGGATTGAAAAACATTCATTTAATATACTCCGGAAGAGGATACCATATAAGAATTCTTGATGAAGAAATGATGCTTGCAAATAGTGAACTTAGATCTGAAGTTTTAAAATACGCTGCAGGTGCTGAAGTTCCAAAATCACAGTTTATGAACTCAGAAGTATCTCCTCAGGGATTTAATTTTGAGCATTTCACAATACCTATAGGTTATTCAAAGATATTTACCGATAAAGTTAAATTTAATATCCTCCATTTAGTAGGTAATGAAAAAATAGATGGAATAAATCCTAAATTAATGAAAGACATAATATCTTCAAGACACCACTTGAAAAACAATAATTGGGGTTTATTTAAAAGAGATATCGGACCTAGAAGATATAAAAACCTTGTTGAATCTATGGCAAGAGTTAATCTTGCAACAATTGATGCAAAAGTATCAATTGACCTTAAAAGAATTTTGAGATTGCCTTCATCGCTACACTCCAAAGTAAGCATGAAATGTATGGAAGTTAAAAATAGAGAAAGCTTTGATCCTTTTGATAAGGCAGTGCCTGAGTTTGTATATGAGAGAAAAGGTGTATAATATGGAAAATGTTTTAAGAGAGATATTGAGAAAAAATCCTTACTTTGAAGAAATAGATGAAAACAGATTCGTACCTGAGTATTTGGGTTTAATTGTTAATGGAGTGGTAGTTTATCATGTTAATTGGATTGATATTGTAGAAAAAGAAATAATATTCATGCATAAGGATATTCAGACCCATCCGATTGTTTCACTTGTTTTAGAAAACTTAAACTCATTGATGATTATAACAAGTGATGGGATAAAGGAAGTATTATAATCTAATCAGTTTGGAAACATATGTCTTTTATTTTTTGTGAAATTACATCAGGCGCATCATCTGCTGAAACAACATTCCAATTATATGTAAATTTACGTGATCTTTCTCTATTTTCACGTAAGGAATCAATATTTTCAAACATTTCAAGCTCTTCCTGACGTGTATCAATACGCCTAAGTGATTCTTCCGGCGTAATGTCTAAAAAGAACATGCAATCAGAAGTTGGAAGAATAAAAGCAACAATTTTATAAACAAGTGAATTTATACCATTTGGAAGATACATAACCGCCAATATATATCTAGAAAAGATTAAAACATCACAATTTTTTTTATAATAATAGATATGAACAGATCTGATTGCATCAAGACCAAAATAAACCGTTGCTTTAATTTTATTGATTTTGCCTTGTTTTTGAAGTGCAAGTTTTGATTTGCGACCAAACTTATTATCACAACATGGATGGGATCTAACAACAACACTTTTTCCATGTTTTTTATAAGCTTCAGCCAATAAATTAACTTGTGTATCTTTTCCAGACCCATCTAACCCATCGATAACAATAAACTTCTTCAATTTAAGCACCTATAATGTAGGCATTTCTATGCCTTTATTAATTGGATAAAATTCAGTATACTTGGAGTTTCTCTCAACCGGATTTCTTCCAAGATCTCTAACCATGCCCTCTAATGTTTCAATTGATGCTTCAACACCATCAGGAGCACCGGAGGCTTCAGACAATTCGTCCCCTCCAAGAGTTCCGCCTAAATCATTAGTGCCTGCTGTGAGAGCCACATGTGCAAATCTAAAACCCATCTTAACCCAGGAAACTTGGATATTTGGGATTAAATCTCTAAGCATTAATCTGGAAACTGCATATAATTTCAAATCTTCAATTCCACTAGCTCCAAGATTTGACTGGCCTTCTAAAAAGATTGGAGAATACTCATGCATAAATGTCATTGGAATAAACTCAGTAAAACCATGAGTTTCTTCTTGTAATCTGCGAATGATATCAATATGTTCTACTCTTTCTTTTAAAGTCTCCACATGTCCATACATAATTGTTGCTGAACCTGGAATTCCAACCTCATGAGCAGTTTTTACAATGTCAATCCATTCTTGTACATTAACCTTTTCTGGACAGATTATTTCTCTTGAACGGTCAGTTAATATCTCAGCAGCAGTTCCGGGCAATGTATCAAGACCAGCATCACATAATCTTTCACAACCTTCTGCAATATTTATTCCCGATACAGTACATGCATCATTAATCATTGTTGGTGAAAATCCATGAATCATTACATTCGGATACTCCCCTTTCAACAATCTAAGTAGATGCTCATAATACTCAATATCCGCATCTGGAAGAACACCACCCATCAAACAAAATTCATGAGCTCCTTTTTCAACCGCTCCCTGAGCTTTTGTCAAAATTTGCTCATCATTTAATATATATGCCTCTGGATCACCTGCATCTTTTCCAAATGCGCAAAAACCACATCTAACAGTGCAGATGTTAGTAAAGTTAATATTGCAGTTATTGATGAATGTTACATCATCACCAGCAATTTCATGGCGTAAATAATCCGCAGTTGCAAGTAAAGGATATAAATCAGTTCCTTTTATATTCATTAAATGATTTGCTTCTTCAACTGTAATGGCTTCATCTAAAGATTTTGTTAAAATCTTTTCCGTTTTACTAGATATCGGAAGTTTGCTAAACATGATTGTATATTAGGGTTAAATAAATAAAAACTTTACTATGTTTGAATAGTTTTTTATAGTATTTAAGATAAATTACTATATAAAATTTAAAAAGTGATATGAAATGGATAGTAGTGAAGCTATTTATAATGGTCTTAAAGATGCAGGAATCGATTTTATTGTTAGTGTTCCCTGTGTAAACTTATCAAAATTATTAAATATGATTGATGATGACCCTGAAATTACCCACATTCCAGTTACACGTGAGGAGGAAGGAATTGGAATATGTGCTGGAGCTTATCTCGGTGGCAAACATACAGCTATTTTAATGCAAAACTCCGGATTTGGCAATTCAATAAATGCACTTAAATCATTAATGGAGTTATATGAATTTCCATTACTGATGATAATGAGCCATCGTGGAACTGAAGGTGAAAATATAGTTGGTCAAGTTCCTATGGGTGAATCAACTTCAAGAATACTTGAAGCAATGAATTTTAATTTCTTCACACCAGTCACTCCTGAAGCCGCTTATAATGACGTTAGATTATCTTGGGAATTTTCTGAAGAAGAAGGAAAACCCGTCAGCATATTATTAGAGATCAAATATTGGTGATACTATGGCAAGATATGAAGCTATTAAAGATATTATGGAAAATATCGATGAAGAATTGGTCATTTGTAATATTGGATTTCCATCAAGGGAGTTATATGAAATAGATGACCGATCTAAAAACTTTTATATGATTGGTTCAATGGGTCTTGCCTCATCAATTGGACTTGGACTGGCATTAGCTCATCCTTATGATGATATTGTTGTTATTGATGGTGATGGGTCTCTTTTAATGAATATGGGCTCACTTGTAACTGTATTTGCAAATAATCCTTCTAATCTAACCTGGATTGTTATTGACAATGGAGCATATGGATCTACTGGCAATCAAGACACATATGCACAAGTAGTTGACCTTGTTGATATTGCAAGAGGCGTTGGATTTAAAAATAGTCATTATTATGAGGATATCGATTTAAAAGAATTTATCAAAAGTGAAGATGCAAGTTTTATTGTATATAGAACTGAAGAAGGAAATTCTAAAGCACCGATAATTGATATAGACCCGATTACAATTAAAGAAAGATTTATGAAATCCATATGAATGTTAATTTTAAAAAAATAAAGAAGTTATGTTTTAAAAATAATTAAAACGTTAACTTAAATTTCCACTTCAAAAGCACAATAATCATCGCCCATGGAATAACATTTAATTTCAGTAACAGAAGCTTCATGATTGAAATATTTAGAAAACAATGTTTCAAACATTCCAACTTCCAAATAACATTCGGGTTTTCCAGTTTTAGGTAAATTATAACATTCAAAACAATCATAACAGACAATTTGAATATTATCATTAAGTTCAAATTGAAGCAAACCTAGATTATTGTCTTTCCAATATTGGATGATATTTGATTGAAATCTATTGAAATCTTTATCATAGAGAGTTTCAAATAAATATACCCCCATATGATTTCCAATTGAAGTTAGAATATATTCCATTTCAATACCAAATTCTTGAAGAATTGATTTGAATGAATGAACTAGCATTAATGTATATTCCACATCACCATTTTCAATAAAGTCTTCAATTAACAATTTGGTTTGGTTCTCTTTAACATGAACATGTCTATTTGCATTTACATTGCCAATGATATCTGCACATAAATAAAAAATTTTTTTACGATTATCTGACGGATCCATTTTATATTTTACAATGCCCTCTTCTCTTAAGCTTTTAAGATGCATTGAAATTGTTGGTTTCGATTTTGAAGTATTTTTTACAATCTCTTCGAAACTTAACTCATTATTATTTAATAATCGTATAATTTCGTATTTTGTAGGACTTCTAATCAGACTAATGTCTAAAGAGCCGTCATCTTTTTCCTTATTTTTATTACCCATCCACAATTGTATGGATTCATCTCTTATCATATTATTCCCCAATAACAAATTTATAATATAATTTATTAGAATTATACAAATAATTATATTAAAAAATTAGGATGATAAAATAATATTTCTAATGTTTCATCAATGAATTAAGCCACCATTATGTAAACTTAATTATACAATATTTAATACAATCCATTATTTTATAATATATTACTATAAATAATTATTGTGTTAATAAACTATTTGTTTAGAACATTTATATAAATATTTATAAAACAAATTATCCAGGTTATATAAAACTAAATTTTGAGTGTTGGCAGAAATTATCGAGTTTTAGCTTCTGTTCAATTTTAAACTATTTTTTATTAAATTAACCTTGTAGAAACCATATCAAAATTTATGGTAACATCGAATTTATTTAGTTGTTTTGTCTAAATAAGCCATATAGATTCTTTATTTTTAATTTTAACATGTTTTTAATTCATTATTATTTTTCACTTGAACATGTACTTAGCAAAAAAATTTTTCCAAAAATGCTTAGATTTTAATTTTAAGCGATTTAATTGCTTTAATTTTTTTTACACTTGAAATATAACTTACTATTATCCAAATTATGCGATAAATAACTATATATAGTAAAATGGAGAATATATATTAATATGAAGACAAAAATAAAATATTTCCATATTATTATTTGAATTCAAGACAGTTAAACCTTTCGGATTTTGGACTTAAAATTAACAAATGAAACTCAAGAAGAAAAAAACTATTTTTTCCATTGCTAAACATGAAAAAATATGTTGTTAAAATTTTGTTGAATTAACCTATAACTATTCCAAATGGATTTTTTCCAAAGTATTCCTGTGATTACAGGCAATCTATTATGTACAATCAGCCCACAATTATTCACTATTTTAGCAATGAAAACCTATATTTAAAGACAACCTATCGCGAAATAATTGAATGTTTGGAACTCATGGACAAAATAAGAAAATTCCTAGGTCTTAATAAGCTACCACACTTCACAACTATTCAAAAAAATTCTTTGTAAAAGAATGTCAGACACCATAATTAAAAGATTTAAATGACTTAATTAATTTTTATGCATCCATCAGAATGTAAAATTAGTTGCCATTGGATGGAACAGGAACACACAAGCGACTATGCTAACAATTATTACGCAAAAATAAGGGGAAAATGCAGAAAATGCTTACATTAAAAACCAATATTGCAATCAAATGTTGACACACGAATGATCCTAAAATTACGCAGCAAATAAAAGTCCAAAACATGATACACAATTCGTATTACCTTCAATTAGGCAATTAATACCATACAAACCCCTATTACATACTAGCAGACAAAGCCATATGATTTCCGAAGAAATAAGAAAAATGCATAAAATGAAGAAGTAGGAGCATTCGACCAAATACCATTAAAAAAAAGGTGCGACAACAGGACATTACAGATTAAATAGCACTACAATCCTTCTGGCATGATGTCTATGCACGAAGAATGAATGTTGAAAGCGTGATTTCCGTAATAAAAAGAAGGATTTAATGGCGTTAATTTTAGTAGAAATACAAGACTACAGAATAAAGAAACAAAACTCAAAGATGTATTACATAACATTTACAGAACCATACAAATTTTTTAGAAGAGGGTTTCTACAAGGTTTGAAAAACATTTGAAAAACCAAAAAGTAAACCATAATCCAAAACCCATTTAAAACATTTACACCTATTTAGATGCATCTAATTCAGCAATCTTTGCATCAAACTCATTGAATTTGCGAGCAAGACCTGAGAAGTATGGTATATATACCTTTGAAAATGTTAATCTTTCAGAATCCTCACCCAACTCTTCGATTCTATCTTTAACCCCTTGAATCTTGCGTTCAACTTCATCATACATTAAATCTCCTGGAAACTCACCAATAAACACTCCATCAGCACCATTGTCAAGTGCATAATGTATATGCTTTGGCCTTACACGATTTACAGAGATGACTTTAATAATATGAATAGACTCCGGATACGATAACCTATTAACCCCAATATTATCAGCAGCAGTGTAACCAATGTTATCTAAGAAAACAAGTATCATACGTTGACCCGCTTTCTTATTTGCAAGTATGCCTTTAATTGTTGCCATGATCTTCTCATCAATATTACCATTTACTGTAATAGCTCTTTGAGCGCATCCAACAAGGCATTTTCCGCAACCTGTACAACTCATTGGATCAATATAAATCTCATCATTTTGAATGCTCATTGATTTATACTTGCAACGTTGGATACATTCCCCACAAACAATGCAGCGTTCCATATCAATTTCTGCAATAAACGGTTCAATTTCAACACCGCCATAGTTGTATTCCCCAACTTTTGATGCTGCGGCTGTTGCTTGCATAATCGAATCTGTAATGTCTTTTGGCTCATGAGCGGTTCCACAGACAAATACTCCTTGAACATCAGTAGCTACCGGTTTTATTTTTGGATGTGATTCTTTAATGAAACCATCTTCTGTTGTTCCAATATTTAAAATTTCAGCAATCTCTTCAGTCCCCTCTGAAGGTTCCATAGCAGTAGATAATACTACCATATCTGCTTCAATTTCTATAAATTCGCCTTTTAAAGTATCTTCAGTTCTTACAATATAGTTGTCTCCTTTCTTAACAACCTCGCCCGGACGTCCGCGTAAGAACCTTACTTCATTTTCCTGAGTGTGCTTATAGTATTTTTCAAACATTCCAGGAGTTCTAACATCAGTATAGCAAATTAAAACATCAGTATCTGGATATTTATGTTTAATAATATTTGCATTTTTTAAGGCAACTGTACAGCATATTTTAGAACAATACCTATGCCCATCCGGTTTTTCATCACGAGACCCTACACATTGTATCATGACAACACGTTTTGGGACTTCATCATTGGCTTTTAAGAGTTTACCTTTTGTTGGGCCATTTACACCAGTAATACGGCCTAATTCAGATTGCGTTATAACATCATCATATCTACCATATCCATATTCCGGCCTTTTATCCATATCAAATAATTTATGACCTGTTGAAACTATTATTGAACCAACTTGAAGAGGTATTCTTTCTGATTTTCCTCTAAGCTTAATAGCTTTCATATTACATACTTTAACACAATTACTGCATTTTGTGCAGTTATCCATATCTATTACATATGCTTCTGGATAAGACTGTCCAAATGGCCGGTATATTGCCTTTCTCATAGATAAATTATCATTCCAGTCATTTGGAACTTCAACTTCACATACTTCTGCACATTTACCGCATGAAATACATTTTTCTGTATCAACATATCTCGGAGATTTTTCCAATATCAAATTATAAGTACCTGCACGCCTATCCGCTTCAATAACCTTCGTATTGGTCAGTACTTCAATATTTTCATTCCAGACAAGTTCATTCAATATTGGATTTAAAAGACACATTCCACATTCTTCCGCAATTTTAACTGGAGAGAATACTTTACCTATTTTAGCCATATGTCCACCAATTGAAGGAGATTGTTCAATTAATGTAACTTTTGTTCCCTGTTTTGCAATAGATAGTGCCGCATTCATTCCAGCTATTCCGCCGCCAATTACTGCTACTTCCTTTGGAGTTTGGCAATAAATCGGATCTACAGCATCGGACTGTTTTACTTTTTCGATAGAAGCATTGATTAAACTAATTGCTTTATCTGTTGCTTTTTCATTATCCTCATGTACCCATGAGCATTGCTCACGAATATTAGCCATATCCATAAAATACGGATTTAAAGGTTTTACATAATCCTGGAATGTTTTTTCATGACTTATCGGTGAGCATGCTGCAACTACAACACGGTCAAGATTATGGTCAAATATTGCATCCCTTATGATTTTACGACCATTTAGAGAACATAAATTTTCAAATTGTCCAATAAAACTAACATCAAGTGCCTCTCTAACTTTATCCAAATCTACGATATCTGAAATATTTCCTCCACACTCACATAAAAACACGCCAATTTTTAAATCATCCCTCATTTACTAACCTCCTTTAACTCTTCAATAATCGAGTCTATAGGTACTGTGTGTGCCTTAACACCTATAACTTTATCAAAGTCTCCACCCATAGCCAATGCAATAAACTGAGCAATATTTAAATGAATTGCTTTGAAGTTTTTTCCCTCCATTTTAGATATTAAATGTTGATATCTGTCAAATTGTATATGGCAATTTGGACATAAATGAACTAATATATCAACATCCTCATCATCTATTGCATTCATCTTATCTGCAGTAGCTGTAAAAGATAAATCTGGGTTTGAATACCTTTGCCTGAAACCTGTTCCACATGTTGCACGTTTGTGGTCATACCATCCAATGGTTTTACATCCACAACACTCAACCAATTCATCCATGATATTTGGATCCCTAACTCCACCAATTGTATCCTCATAATGTACCTTACAGTAATGACAACCATGGTGAGTTGCTATTTTATAATCGCTTAAATCATATTTTATATGATTTTTTATTTCATTTTTATTAGCATATAAGACATCCACTACATGAAATATGTTCTCTGTTGGTTTTAAGTCATCTTTTTCATATTTAAGATGAAAAAGACCATTATCATCAAATAATTGATTAATGTGATTTCTTAAATCCTCTTTCTTATTTAATAATTTAACCGATTTTTTATTTATAGCATAGCATGTTGCACACATCATAACAAGATTTGGCCTTCCAAGTTCACAGGCTATTTTAAAATTCCGAGCTCCGATAGCTGATGTGTCAATTTGATTAAATACATCTGAATAATGACCAAGACCTGTGCAGCAAGTTTGTTTTTCTGAAATTGCATAGTCAATGCCAAGTTTATCAAATACGAATTTAGTTGATGCTTCAATACCGGGATATTCTACGCTTACAAGACAACTTCTAAAAAGAAGAATATTGTTAACCGGAACGTCTTTCATTTATCTTCCTCCTCTGTTGCTCTTATCTTTTCAATTTTTTTCTTAAAACCGGTTATTGTTAAAATTGTACTTACTTCATCAATTACTTCTTTAGGCGGCATTAAAGGTGGGTCTAAGTTCAATTCATCTCTGATTTCATTTAAATGTTGTCTGAAATCCCACCATCCCGGAACATCACGGTCAATGTCTGGGAAAAACCTTTCAGGAATCGCTCCTATTGCTGCTGTGAAATATGAATCTGCAAATCCCATATATTCATATAATTTATCATATCCAACTTCATTTTCAACAGCTATTTGTTTTAAAATTTGATTTACTTCACATACACTGTTTCCAACAGGACATACGCTGTGGCATGTATAACAGTAAAAGCAATTCCATATATTATCGTCACTTATGATTGTTTCATCACCCTCAAGAACTCTTTCTATAATGTCTCTCGGGTTATAATCAGAGTGTCTTGCAGCAGGACAAGTTGATGTGCACATTCCACATTGAACACATTTAAGAACACCCTCCTCTTTTGAGTTTTTAACATCTTCAATGATTTTTTCAGCAAAATCGATTGGGGAGTCAGTTATTTTTTGTGTTGACATGAATAACCACCTACAAACTAAACTCTTTTTTCTCAATTAATTGTTTCAGTTTTAAGGATAGTTTATTTGCCCTTAATCTGTCAGATTGCCTACAAATAATTGGAATATTGACACTAATATCATCTATTTCCAGATCAACATCCCCAGTATTCATATTAAATGCATTGTGGCGACAGAAGTTTGTGCACATTCCACAACCAAAGCATTGGGCAATATTGAATTTGCGATTTTTAAATGCATTAGTTGGACATACATCTTCAACAAGACAAGTCTGACATTTGTTGCAGTCAGAATCATTGAATCTTGGTCTTAAATCATACCCTCCCCACATTTCATGATAATTGGTTTCAGATAGTGGAAAGTGACGTCCTTTAATGTCGACCACAGGTAAGCTAACCTCTTCATCAGTGATCAATAGATTATTATAAATTTTCTCTGTCAATACAGGAATAGGTATAGCTACAGTATTGTATATTTCTCCACCTTCACCTGTTTTAAATCCTCCAATATAATAAGGATCCATTTCTTTATAATTAGCAGTTAACATTAAGTTTGGTTTTTCAGGACTAGAACGTGTACCGTCACCTAAAATATAACCTTCACTTCCATTTAACAATACTTTTGCACCTTCTTTTATAACATTATGAGGAATATCATTTTGAAGAGGGTTCAAATCACCGCAACCTGAAAATGTTAAGCCTGATAAGTTACCTTCAAGAGGTGTTGCAGCAAATATGGAAGATACCGCTTCATTACTTGGATTTGTAAATGCAGTGTAGTTTTTAAATGCCATACGAGTTCCAATAAGTTGACCCCTTACAATATCATCAATAGTGATTGTGTTTTCAACACTTACATTATCTACACTTTCGACTCTTGCATCTACCGATTTACCTTCCAATAACTCTTTTAAAAGGAATCCTCCCCCATAATTCTTATCGTCAATTGAATGTGTAGTTCCATGCAGAATTGCATCAATTGAACCTAGCCATTCATTTGGACATGGCCCTGCATATGCAGGTACGCCATTTAAATAAACTTCACGCGCTCTTATGAATTTGCCTGGTTCGGACACTATAAAATTAAGAATGGCTGCAGTACCACTCATTACACCACAAGTTCCACAAGTTACAACATCCACTTCCTCAAAACAGGGAACATCTCCTTTTTTTATAAGTTTTTTAAATTCTTCTGCCGTATATATATTAGCTTCGCCCTTATCAATTTTTTCATTGATTTGGCTAATAGTTTTAATTTCCAATTATACTGCCTTCTTTTAGGTTTTTTGAATGAAACTATAATTTCCACATTTTATTGTTTCAATCCATACTTAATTTTAAGTAAAAAAAATAATATTAAATTTCACCAAATGTATCTCCTCTTAAACCTCTCCTCAAGGTTTCAAGAGATGTAATGTCATTAGTGGAAACATTACCTAAATTAACGATATTTCCTAGTTTTTTAATGAAAAATACTTGCTGGTCTTTATTTGGTGCTTCCCAAAGGATTTTATTAGACTCAACATTATCAACGATATAATCTATCTCATCTTCTTTTGGATTGCCTGTCTTATCAAATATTCCAATATTTTTCCCGCCTTCTCTTGCTTCTACAATGATAAGTGATGAACCTGCATCCAATTCCTTTTGCATACAAGTAACTCGGTCTTCCATAGACAATTCATTATCTAAAATAGGGTCTTTTTTACCTACTTCAGATAAAACTTCAAACCCCTCTTTTTTTGCCATTTTAATACAATCCAATTTACTTTCTAAATCAATAGACATTGAACCGTCTGAAATTTCAATTGCTGGAAAACCTAAATTATGGGCTTCTGCAAAAAACTCTTCTAGTTTATCCTTTAAGTAAGCTAGTTCAAATAATGTTCCTCCAGTATAAGGAGCAATATCAAATGATTTGTACATTTCAACTTTTGCTTTGATAATATCTTGTTCATGTACAATAGATGTGCCCCATCCAAATTTTAAATAGTCAACATATTCTCCAGATATTTCCATAAGGCTTCTTGCAGTTTCTAAGCCTAATCCTTTGTCTAAAACCATGGTTAAACCACAATTTCTTGGTTTCTCTTCTCTTTTAATAGATAAAAATTCAAAAGATTTCACGATATCACATTTACCTTATTCAATCATCAAATATAAATTATAATTAATAGTATTTATATATTTTTGACATTTTATATATAGGACTGTCAAGTAGTTAGTTGATTTTTTATCCAATTTTTTATCCTGTGAGGTACTTGATTAAATGCTCCTGTTAATATTCTAAATTTTCTTTTATAGGATTTTAGTAATGTATTTTCATGTAATTTTCTAGTTGGTTGTTTGTTCGTTCTAGTTTTTGGTAATGTTCTTTTTTGGGAATGTAAGAATTTTCTGTGGTTTGGGAAAAATTTTTATTAATGTGATTTTTTAAAGCTTTTTCTTGTTTTAATAAATTTATGTAGTTTAATGCTTTTTCATGACTTTGTTAATAAAATATTTTGAAAAATAGTTTATAATACTCAATTAATTCTGCGATAGGCATATGTTGACTAAATCAAATAGAACATAGCTATAAAATCATACATGATCCATACGAACACTATTGAAAATCATAACAAGACGGACAGACAGATTAAATTTGAATTAAAACAATATTAATGATTTACGAATAGTTTCATAAGATATCCGAATGTTATTGAAAAACATTGAATAAAAGGATTTAAAATAAATGAAAAAATCAAAGAAAAGATTCTATCAACTAACTTTGACAGTCCGTTTTCCTTAAAAAAAAAGATTTTTGTGTAATGTATTTTACACAAAAATAAAAACTAGGTTATTTTTTTCTTCTTATTAAAGGAATTGAAATAAGGACTGATAATACAAATAAGAATATTGGATTACCTGTCTTTTTTAGATTCCTTGAAAACTCTTTTTTAATAGTCTTATTGTTTTCAACATTAGGTTTCTCTGGAGGTTTAACTGGAGGTTTTACTGGGGGTTTAACCGGAGGTTCCTCTGGAACGGTAACATTAACAGTAACATTAGCAGTTTTATTAAAAACTCTAACAGTATTATTAATTATGCCTAATTTTTCTACTGTTGCATTAACAAAAAGTTTAAATTCACCATCTGCAGGAATATTAATATTCCAAGTTATTGTGTTTGTTGTATTGTTATATAATCCATTATGAGAAGCACCTTTAAAAACTAATCCTTCACCTAAAGTATCAACAACTAATACATCAACAACCATTGATGTTTTGTTGTTGTTTTTTACTGTTATAGTATAAGATACTGTTGTATTAAGTTTAGGAGCAGTAGTATTTGCTTTTTTAGTTACATTAATCGGCGGTTCATCAGTTATATTTGACTCATTATATGTAAACACTATCAAATCCTGATGGACATCATTTGCAAACTGATAAAAGTTAAATGTTAAATGTTTTTTTGTTAACAAATTAACCGGACCTGTTGCATTTGCATCAGGATATCTAACTCCTCTTTCATATTCATCTAAAGTTTGTTTAATCAACTTATGAGATGAATAAGATTCATTAAATGGAGAAGGTACTAATGCACATCCACTTGTTATATACTGCAATACCCCTTTGAATAAATCTTTACTAATTTTCCCATCAAGAACTCTCTGATAATTTTGAACTATAAAGATTTTCAATAATTCTCCAATAGGTTTGCCAAGGAAATAACCTCCAGAACCAATTAATTTATTTGTGCCAGTCTCAACTATAGGATTTGAAGCAATATTTAGAATTCTTGGTTGTAAACAATAACTTACTGAATTAGTTAAATTTTTTATACTAATCTTCTTACCATCAGTATTATTAATACTTTCTACAATATTTACTGAAGGAAAAGTTATTTCATTAAAAAATATCCGGATATTTTTTTGCATGATTATTTGAAATTGTGGAATTTATTATTTTTACTTCTAAAAGAGGACAATATAAACCTCCACCCATTGTTAAACCGGTTTCATTATAAGTAGAGTTATTTGTTATAATAGTATTTATAATAGTAACTCTTTGTTCTGACCAAATTGCTCCTCCTCTTAGCATTGCCCGATTTCCTTTAAGAACGGAATTATTTAAAACTATTTCTCCACCATGTAATGCAGTGAAAGCTCCTCCAGAAGTTTCATAATCTTCAGAATCCCCCTTCTTATATAGAGCAGAATTATTTATAAATTCTACATGATCCCCATAATAAGAACCTAAATCTCTATCTCCTCTAATATAAATAGCACCGCCAGAATAACGTGCACCATTATTAATATATTTAGAACGTTTATCAAAAATTCTAGATGCAATGTTGTGGACTACACCACCAGTATAGGCAGCTTTGTTGTTAATAAAAGTATTATTATAAAGATACATATCTGAAACAGAAATGAAAATAACACCACCTAAGTTTTGACCACTATTTGAATCAAAAATTGTGTTATTTATATGCAGATAAGATCTTTTTTTATAGTCATTGTTATGAAAGTTGATTGCACTACCTTGAGCACCAGTATTGTTTCTAAATACAGAATCCTTTATAATTGTAGTACCCCCCACTAAATTAAGACACATGTAACTGCTATTTTCAAACAAACAATTTTTAATTGTTATATTTGGATATGAATATGATTCTACAGCAGTTCCAAAATCCTTAAAATTTAAAGAATTTAATACTAAACTTTTATTATTTACAACATTGAATACAGATGAATATTTATTCTTTATATTAACAACATCATCATTATAGGCAGAAATACTTAAAGATTTATCAATTTTCTCAGAAATTGAATAGTCGCCAGCTTTCATTTTAATATTGTCACCATCTTCAGAAATACTAATGGCTTTATTAAAACTACAAGGATTATCCAAATCCGTACCGTTCAAATCATCTGCCCATCAGATGCTACATATATATCTTTAGCACTAACAGCAAACAAACATGATAGTGTTATTAACAAAATAAGACTTATAAATATTATTTCTTGTATTTTAAATTTAATAATACCCCATCCTGTTTTTTTTATTTCGAAATTCATCAATTTCATTCTTTAATACTGACTATCAAAACACAACCCAGTTAATTTAAGAGATAATTTGAAAAATATTTTTTTTTATTCACCTCTGCGTTGGGTTGGGGGGAATTTGTTAGTTGGATCTTTGACCTGTCTATCAGGGTTTCGGTCATTTTTTCTATTTTTTTCTACTAAATTTGATTGTGCTGTGTTTAGTATTCTTTTAACGGCGTCTTTTCTTTCTTTTGGGGTCGTTTGATAAGAGGTCAGGTATGTCTAGTTTTATTAGTTTGAATAAAATGTTGAGATTGGTTTTGTATTTGTGTTTTAAGTTTTTATCTTTGTGTTTTTCTTGTATTTTTTGGTCTGCGTCGAGTTTCATTGCCATTAAGTAATTAAACATGAATATGTTGGCGTAGAAGTCCTTGTTGTATTATTTCTTCTGAGGGTCTGCTGAAGTTTTCTATGTGGATTATGTTTTTTAATCTGTCAAAATTGGTTTCTATTTTCCATCTTTTGTTGTATAATTCTTTTAAATCTTGTGTGGTGAATTTTTCGAATGGTAAATTGCTTGCAAGTATTTCTGTGTATTTTTTTTCCTTTTTTGGTTTCGAGTTCTATTTCTGTTATTCGTATCTCAGCACTTCGTGATTCTAATGCTTTTTTCTTGGTTTCTTCATCATGGAAGTTTTTTGTGCGTATTGAGTTTATTGTGATGTCTATGGTTTCATCGTTGGTTTTCATGTTCTTTCGTTCATGTTGAAAGTCATCTACTCTTAAGCGTATTATGAAATGGGAATTTATACTCATGTGTTTTAGCATTAGTTCAAGAGAGGCATATCCTCTGTCGTAGGTTGTGGATGGTGTTGGTCATATTTATTCTTTGATTTAAATTGTCTAAATGTTTTAATGCTAGTTCTACTTCGTTTATTTTTTTTTACTATTGGTTATTGTAGAAGTTAATATGAAATCTGTTTGTGTATCTGCTTATGCATGAGGACTCTAAAATCTGATTAATTCCTTTTTTAATCTATTGAGGTGAGGATTATTTAATTCTTTTAGTTGTTTTTCTGTGTATCCAATATTTGGTGCATCGCAGATGCTGGTATCACCTGCCAGTATTGAATATCCTTTATAAAGACCAGGTCTATCCGGGTCATTGTAAATTCCGTCGATAAAGTCTTCATTCATGTCTACATAGCAAATATGATTAAGCAATTTTCTTCTTTGAGAAATATCGGATTTAGTTAAAGTCATATTTTTATCCTTCTTATCACTTCTAATAAAATTTTATAGCTTCTACAGCAGTTGTTCGACCACAATCATAGAAAAGATATTTGATTATACTTTCTAAAGTAGTTTTTCGATTTCGAACAAAATGCACTTTTCCATCATCATATTATATAATTTTCGATTTTCATATTTATCTAAGTTTGCCCAAGTTTCATTACAATATTCCATGAAATTTATCATCAAAAACAACTCCTAAATCAAAAAAAATCCAATCATGAAATTCTAAATAACTATTATATAAAAATATAATTTACCAATATTTAATATTAACTGTTGACAATACTTGAAATTAGATATAAAATAATTTAAACTAATTTAAAAACTATTAAAATAATTATGTCTAATTACAAGTAAATTAAATGAATTTAGAACAAAAAAAATAATCAAAAATGAAAAATCAATGAAAAATCAAAAAACCCCCTAAAACAAGTAATAAAATAAAAAATAAACCATATAACATAATATAATATCAAATAAAAGATTTCAATAAGAAAAAATAAGAAAATAAAATAATATAATTAAAAATTAAAAAATAAATTTCTTAAATTAACTGGGTTGATCAAAACATTAATTATATTAATATAATGGCAAACAGCACCCCTAATAAAAGAGAACAAGAATGATTGTACTCTATACCATCAAAATCATTTTTTATAATTATTTTAAAAAAAATAAAATCAACGGTTAAGTTTCAGTGAAGCTAATATACATTTAATATAAAAGGTTCATATAGCAATATGATTTATGAACAATATAAAATTTTCGTTAGTTTCATTCCTTTTAATTCTTTATTTACTAAGGATTTTCATAACATTTTTATTGTTTTGTATATAAGACAATTTATTACTTTTTACTAAAAGTGTTTTTTATAAAGAACATTTCAGTAATTTTTAGTAAAAAGTTTTTTATATGAGACAGATATATAGTTTAATAAGTAAAAGTTTTCTATATGAAACTATTTTATAGGTGAGTATAAATGGTTGAAAGAAAGATGTATATGGATAAAATCGAGAGCTTTATGGATAAAGATTTAATTAAAATAATAACCGGTGTAAGGCGTTCAGGCAAATCCTTTTTCTTAAATTTGATCATTAACGAATTGATTAAAAAAGGAGTTAATAAAGAAGATATTCTTTTAATTGATTTAGAACTTCCAAAATATAACCACATCAATTCAAAAGAACAATTAGATGAAATCGTTTTAGAATTTATCAACAAACAGGAAAATAAAGTTTATTTGTTTTTTGATGAAATACAAAATGTTTCAAAATGGGAAATTAGTATAAATAGCTATTTTAAATTGCCAAATGTTGAAGTTTATATTACAGGATCAAATTCAAAATTATTATCCAGTGAACTTGCAACTTATCTTACAGGCAGATATGTTTCGATTGAAATGTACCCTTTTTCATTTAATGAATTTATTGAATATAAGAAGGAGCTTAATGAAAAACCTATGATGAATAATGAGTTGAATAGTGAAATTGAGAATTATTTTGATGAATATTTAAATTATGGCGGTTTTCCAGTAGCCATTGCAACAAACACTAATAAGGAAATAATACTGAATGATTTATATGCATCGATAGTTTTACGAGACATCGTTGAACGCTATGAAATTAGAAATATTGGATTATTTAATAGGATTATAAAGTTCTTAATTAGTAATGTTGGTAATTTAATATCCGTTAATTCATTATATAGATATTTAAAACATGAAAAATTGGAAATAGGAAAAGCAACAATTTATAATTATCTAAAATATTTAGAAGATGCTTATATTTTATCAAAAATATCTCGTGAGGACATATTAGGAAAAAAAGAAATCACCGGTTCAGAAAAATACTATTTAATAGATCAAGGTTTTTATAAATCCAAATTAGATGAAAAACAGCAAAATATTGGAAGAATTATTGAAAATATAATATATCTGGAATTAATTAGAAACGATTATAAAGTTACAATCGGATATGTTAATGATTTGGAAATAGATTTCATATGCAGAAAGGATGGTAAAAAAATCTACATTCAGGTTGCTTATATTTTAAATGATGTGAAAACACTTAATCGTGAATTTAAACCATTAATGAAAGTTAAAGACAATTATCCTAAATATGTTTTAACTATGGATAAATTTAATCATTCTAGAGATGGAATAGACCATATAAATATAATTAATTTCTTGAGAAATTCAGAAGAAATTCTTTAAATGTTTATGATTTGGAAACTGAGGATTACATTTATTTTTATATACCTAATTCCTAGAAACTTAAGGTTTTTCCTGATGAAATTTTCTATTATCCTCATTATTTAATAACACAGTTATATTATGTCCATATTGAATTTGAATTTTCCAAATCCTATGCTTTGTTAATGCCATAATGACAATTGGACATTGCTACTACATGATGATGAATAAATGAATTGAAATCAGCAACATCTGCTAAAACTAATCCTAGCAGATTCGCTGAATTAAAAAAAAACAAAGGTAGTAAAAGTTATGGTGCATTAAGTTCCTTTTGTGATCTAATAACTAAATCATTTAAAGAATTGCGAACATTATTAGGGATAGGATTATCCTCCCTTTCAGCTATTATTTCAGAAATAATCTTACATAAAACAAAAATAGCATATTTATGTTCCGCTTTAGTTTTGTGAATATGATGTGGGCTTATTTTTAGGGAAATGTATTCGCTACAGTCATTTTTTATTTGGTCATCTTCCGCTAAATATTTTAAAACATATACCAAGAATTGGTGCATTTGTATCATTTCGTCTTTATACATAGATATCTAACCCTTATTTAACTAATTTCAATTAGTTAAAAAATTAACTCCATTAATAATATAAATTAATATTAAGATTTAATCATATTTAAATATTGCATTGTGTTATCAATCTATTTTTAACAGGTGTCAAAATTTTTAGTCTCTACCATATTAGGCAACCTACCTACAGTTGCCACTTTATCATCAGATATGATTAAAACTCCATCAAAAAATTCTTTATATAAATCGGTAGTTTCTAAAGCATTTGTCAATTTATCCTCACTACTCCCACCACAAACATCATTGGCAATTCTAGTTGCAAGAGCATCTGAAAGTGATGGGGAATTCGATAAAACCGTAACACTATCTGAAGAGCCAAAACTAATTGAATGGCCGATTTTACCTGAAGAAGTACATATTCCCAAGGGATATTTTCTTCTTTTAATCTCAAAAGCAATATCATTGCCTAAAATCTTATTTCCAGAATAAATGCCGCACAATACTTTTTTATTGTTTATAAGTGCAATATCCCCACCGTTTTCTACAATAGAGAATTTTGATTTTCTTTCCATTAAATAATTAAGTGACAGTTCAGATATTGTACCTGCAACACATGCCATAGGACCGACATCCGCCAAGTTAGATGATTCATACATTTTTTTAATAATTAATGGCAAATTATTGTTTTTTAATTTGATTGGCTCTAATGTATATAAAAAATCAGGATTGTGATTAATATATACCTTTAAATCAGCACGGAGAGAATAAATATAATGTTTCAGGTTGTGATTTGCCAAATCACTTGTCAACCTGATATGAGTTTCGCCAATGTCAATATTCATAATAATAATTAAACTTTTATTTATTAATAATTATAGTATAATTATGAAATCTCTAACTAAAATGCTATGTTTAGTTGACGGCGAACATTATCTTCCAGTCACACAAGAAGCAATAGATACATTAAATGATCTAGATCATATTGATGTCGCAGGTGCTGTTTTTATTGGAGGAACAGAAAAACTAAGAGATGATTCAGAAGAATCATACTCTGAAAAGTTAGGCATTCCAGTTCAATTTGCAAAAGATAAAGATATTCCCTATGACATTATTGTAGAAATGATAAGAAAATATGATATTGAAACTGTTTTTGATTTAAGTGATGAACCTATACTCGATTATCCTAAAAGATTTAAAATTGCATGTAAAGTTTTAAATGAAGGAATAAGTTATGAAGGACCTGATTTTAAATTTGAACCGCCAACACAATATGATGTTATGAAAAAAGCATCAATTACCATACTTGGAACCGGAAAAAGAATAGGCAAAACCGCCGTATCCGGATTCATATCCAGATTAATTGATAAAAACGGTTATGAACCATGCGTAATTGCAATGGGTCGAGGGGGACCTGAAGAGCCTGAAATTGTACATGGTGAAGAATTAGAAATCAATGCCGAATTTTTACTTGCACAATCTAAAAAAGGAGTTCATGCAGCTAGTGATCACTGGGAAGATGCGCTGATGAGCAGAATATTGACCATCGGTTGCAGACGTTGCGGTGGAGGAATGGCTGGTGAAGTATTCCTAACCAATATGAAAAAAGGAGCCAAATTAGCTAATGAAGTCGATGCTAAATTCGCTATTTTTGAAGGAAGCGGAGCAGCAATACCTCCAATTAAAACAAATAAACAAATTACATTAATTGGAGCAAATCAACCTATTAAAAACTTAACCAATTATTTTGGACCATATAGAATTGCACTTGGAGAATTAGTTATTTTAACAATGTGTGAAGAACCGATGTGCAGCAATGAAAAAATAAAAGAAATTGAAGAGTTTGTAAGTGAAGTTAACCCAAATGCTACTGTAATATCAACAGTATTTAGACCTAAGGCACTTGATGATATTAGTGGCAAAAAGGTATTATTTGCAACAACAGCTCCTGAAGAGGTTAAAGGCAAATTAGTAGCTTACCTAGAGGACAACTTTGACTGTAAGGTTATTGGAACAACAGCGCACTTATCAAACAGACCATTATTACGTGAGGATATGGAAAAATATATGGATGAAGCAGATGTAATGTTAACTGAGCTTAAAGCTGCTGCAGTAGATGTTGCAACTAAGGATGCAATAGAGCATGGGCTAGAAGTAGTCTACTGTGACAATATCCCCATACCAATCGATGATTCATATCCTGATTTAACTGAATCCGTACTTGAATTAGTAGATTCAGCAATTGATGATTTTAATAAATCATCATGATTTCTCTTTTTTAACCCCTCATTATAATAAATGACAAGATCCATACGATTACTGAGATTATTAGTACATATTTTCCATGTTTCTTAGCTTTTTGAGAGTCTTTTCTTGTAATAAGATATATTCCAGCAATTAAACCTATTAATGGAATTAAAATACTGAAAATATACCCAATAACGATTGCTGCTTTATGCTCATTTTCAACAACAGGTGGGACTTGCTGAGTTGCATTTTCAGTTGTCTGTCCTGTATTAGAATTTTTTAAATTTTCACCGCAACTTTTACAAAATTTCGCATCATCTATAAGTTCTTCTCCACATGAAGGACAATATTTTGACATTTTTTCACCTATTTAAATAATTTATTAATCAATTCTTCTTCATTTCTGTAGAAATTAAGCTTTAATAGTCTTTGTAAGGTATCTGGTGCTCCCACCAATTCCAACATTTGATCCCATGGTATAAACACTTTTTTAGCATCTTGTTCATGACATAATTCCAATGTTTTCGGCAAATTACCTTTACTTGAATCTGTGAGTATAACTGTAGCATCATCTAAACTTTCATTCCGTTTAATGGATTCATTAGAAACAGTTTCTGCAATATTAAAATTACAACTTTCATCTCCACCCATTAAATTATCAATCTTCACTTCATTATTTACAACACTATATTTGTAGACATCGCCATCAATAAAATAAACATCACCGATTTCACAGACAACATCAAAAAGAGAAATAAATGAGTCACTAGACGGTTCCTCTTCTTCATTATCTTCTGAAAAATCAGGATAAACATAACCTGAGGCATCTGCATATGTAGCTTGACCGGCGATAATTTTTAAAAGGCGAATAATCTCTTTATTTTGATTTTCAATATTTTTATTAATTCTAATTAACTCAGATAATTCGGACATAATAAATAATTTAAATAATATGATTATTATAATTTTTTAATTGGAAGAATCCCTCCATAAAAAATAGCATGCAAAACATCAGAGATTCCTTTTGACCATCACAAGTTACATGGACTGTATGTGTTAACAATCCCATATTATAATTTAAAGAGAGTAGGATAAATATTTTTTGATATGCATCCAATACAATATTGCATTATCATAATAAAAACATGTAATAAATTGAATCCGCCAATCTTTCATCATTAGCAAATTTTTCAAATCCAAGGGAGTATTTAAGAAGTGTTGATCTTGTAATTAAAACACTATCACTATCCGGATTTAAAACAATCCCATCCATATCTTCACATAAAACAAAATTAACCAACATGGCTAGATTAATTACTTGGGAATACTTAAATTGATTAGTTTTAACAAGTTTTAATTTATCTTCACTTGAAAATATAGTAGCATAAACTCCACCAACATTGTCGCAGTACATCTGTGCAAGTGGACCTGAATCCATCATAGAAACAATGCCAATTTTAGCTTTTGAACTTAAATCAACATCACTTACCATTAATGTTAATAATGTTGAATTAGCTAGCTTATCAAACAAAGCTTCATAGTTCCCTATATTATTTGGATTTGAGATAAACTCCTCTAAGCCAGCATTATCAATATTATCTTTTAATTGTTTAATTTCCTCTTTAGAGTAAGTACTGGTATTGTAAAAATTAGTTTTCGGAATGTGCTTAATATCTAAGACAAATTCCTTATCAAAAACATATTTCTCAGTTGCAGGATTTAAAATATATCCTTCAATGTTACTTGTTTTTAAAATGTTTTGATACAATTCAAAGGAATTCTGCAATAATTCTATATCCTCTTCATCCTTAAAGAATTTATGAAACTCATCAGAGCCTGTAAAAAGTGGAGTAAGACGATGGTCATCATCTTCATAGATTATAAAATTCAGATTCGAATCGTCTCTTTTTGCTGGGATAAATAAATTCGAATATCTAAATTCATTTATTAATCTTAAAGTTAATTCATTTGTTAATTCATTATTGTTTAAGTAGATATCTTCTAAAACTACTCGTAAATGCTTGTGATTAGTCATTAAAATTATATTGTACAATACAATATTTAACAATATCCTTAGATAATTAAATCTTTAAATTCCTTAGGCATGAATTTATCATTTTTAACGAAGTCTTTAATCCTTGAGTCTATAAAATATGTCTTACAATAATCATCGTGAAATCTCATTCCTCTACCATATGTTTGAATTAAAGCTAAAGCCGTCTTATAGTTATACCACTCCCCATCAGCATTTGCTCTTAGGCGGATTTGCTTATCGGCCAAATCCGGATAAGGCAGCTTGTAAATTATTTGAAAACTACATAACTCACCAGGCAAATCCACTCCCTCATTCATTGAAGGAGATATTAATACTAAGGAATCATTACTATTTTTAAATCTATTAAGTTGGTCTATCCTATTTTGAGTGTTGTGGTCAATCAATCTTTGATTGTCCAAATTATTAATCAAATAATCTTTACAGGTATTGCTTACTGTGTGTATTATTCCTTTTTCATTTTTGTGCATATCTAAAATAGATTTAATAATGCCGATTGTTTTTGGGGCGTTTTTCCCAATGGATTTGTGAGATAAATTAATGCCTTCAAATGTTTTTATTGGATTTTTTTTCATATCAAAAGGACTTTTACGTCTTATTGGATATATTTTGCTTTCTTGAATTCCAAGACACTTTGAAAAGAATTTATAATCAAGTATTGTGGCACTCATAAAAATACATACTTCACCAAATCTTAATATATTGTTTTGAGCATAATTATCAATTTTTAATGGCTTGAATTCGATTATTTTATAATCATGATTATAATCAAATATCCAACTATACGGATCATGAGAAATATTTTCAACTAAACGCCTGCAATCGTTGATTTCTTTTTTGATAAATGATTTTTTCTCGATTAAGTGAGGCCTATCAATAAATTTGATTTTATCATATTCTTTTTGATAATTGTCACAAATCTCCAAGATAAACTGAATCCACACATCATAATCCCCATTGTCAAGTTGATAGAGAAGTTCATCTGTAATGTCAAAATTTAAGTAGTTTTTTAAATCATCAATTGAAAATTCAAGTGTTAATTGACTCATTAATGTATCTTCCAAGTTATGTGCTTCATCACAGATCAATAATTCCCTTTTAGTGAAATCTCCAACATAATTAAGTTCTAAAAACATGTAAAAATAATTAGAAATAACTTTTTTTGAATTTAAAGCAGCGGTTTTTTGATAGTGATAATCACAAGTGGATTTAGTATTATCACATGAAAATTCTTCAAGAAGACATTTGCCTTCATCACAAGATAAAGTTGAATCCTGTTGGCATCTGAAGTTAGATCTTCCTTTAACAAGCTTCAAATTATTAAAATCATCCACATATTGGTCTTGCAATTGTTTTGTGACAGTCAGTATGTATGATGAATCATACATTGATGATAATGTATAAGCTATTGCTGATTTACCTGTTCCAGTTCCAGCTTCAAGAATGATATATTTAAAACCCTTATCTATTGCATTAACAATTTCAGAAATGGTTTCTAATTGATCCGCTCTTGGATTTTTGAATGGGAAGTGCTTTTGAACTTCAGGATTTATTTTTGAATAATTACTATACTGCCACATTGTTATAATTATTTAACAGTATAAATATAACTTATTTAACCAAGAGCATTTGATTAGTATGTGCGACGGGATAGGGTCTCCTTTTTCCCTACTCTTGTATCAGTGAGACACTTCTTGTATGAAGTTGTTTTAATCCCTGTTGTGTTGGGATTTCCTCCTGTGAAATTCTTAGCTTGGTAACGAGCCTAAGAAGTTGCATGAGCAAAATGTCTAATGAAACACTAGTATCCAGTGTTGTCAGGGCTAGAGGAAGAATAAGAATGGTTAATTAAAGTGAACGAATGCAAGCATCGTGACAAATGACGATAGGTAGGATACAAAGCACTATAAAGAGTGCTACTATCGATTGCAATTAGGAAATAAGTACTTTACTTATGCTTATAACGCACAACCCGTAGAATTGCCGGTGTAAAGTTCGGACCTTACCTTATTCGTATCTGATGGGAGATTAACCCGGTAAGCCATTTGAAGTCCTAAAAGAAGACTCTTTTTTTTTAGGTAAGCGGATTGCGAATGAAGTGGAATTCTTCAGGTGGTAGAGGATTTTGAAAAAAGCGAAAGCCGTTAATTATCGAAAGATAGCAGGAAAACAGGGAAATTATTAACTGTGAACGGATACCTGCCCTTTTGTGGTAGGCATGGAAACATGGCTAACTTTCAAAGAGTAGACAACGTGTAAATAAAACTATTAATGTTTGTTTGTTAAAAGGATGGTGATAAAGTTGAGTTATGCTCAAAACAACATTGTTTTAGAGTCCACAACATCATACGCTACGATATGGTCTGATACTGATTGGAAGAAGACCTATAAGTATGTAAATAAACAAAGATTTAGGATATTTCGTGCCGAAAGTGAATATTTTCAGATAAAGGTCTATTTGAGCCGTATGTATCGAAAGATACACGTACGGTTCTCGAGAGGGTGCGGATGAGTAATCATCCAATCCTATCTAACTTGTGCAACAAGCTAGATCCTATTTCCCATTGAAATTCATTCGTATCCTAGGCAGGCAAACTTGGCAATCCTCACAAGATTTCACAACAATTTTGTGAGTAGGCGAATTATAAATGAATCCTAAATCATTAGAATGCAGAGGATGATAATTGAACTTTCGGATAAAGTTCTGCATGATTCCTATGTTCTGAAACAGATATGCACGGTTCTCAGGCGATTGCAGACGAGCAATCGTCCAATCTTATCCGACTGTTATACTCCCCAATAGGCCCTAAGCATTATCATTTTTACGAGTAACTTTTAACTGAATTAATCAAGTCATCCATTTCACCAATTAGATTATCCACATCTTCCTTGTTAGATAAGTTCTCATTTAAAACTAATTCATTTGAAAGAGCATCTAATTTATCATTGATTTCATCTAAAATAGTGATTTTAGACTTAATTTCCCCTGCAATTCTGGCGGAATATTCATCAGCCAGTTCAATCATTGTTAAAGCTGATTTTAAATTCCTGTTAAACATCACTTCCGATTTATCAACACCACCAATAAAGCGAGTATATGTAAGTTGTGGCGGTTCAAATCTTTTTTCAATTAAATCACGAACATATTCATCTTTTAATTTAAATTTATGGTTTAAATCATCAAGCTGTTTTTTATACTGTGAATATTCTGGAATGATTTCTTTTTTAGGTTGGAATTCTGGCTTTTGAGTGAATGCTTCTTTTTTAGCTTCCGCTTTTTTAGGTGAAGCTTCAGGATTTGGATTTGTGAACTTATGGATTCCATAACCTATTGGGAATGCCGGAATTTCAAATATAACTCCAAATACTACTGCTGCAAATAAAGAAGGCACATCAGTTGTAAAAGACATTATGAAAAATAGTATAAATACAATATGGGAAATTATTTTTGTTTTAGATAATGCATATTCGCCTTGTTTATTTTGCCAGAAAAATAATAAATGGTCTAAATCAATTCCTAAACCATAATCATTATTAGCAATTATCGCATTTGAAGGATCCCCAATGATGTTTCTTATATACTTACCTAATTGATATATGAAAACCCCCAATATTGCTGCAAAAACAATGACATCTAGTGAGTATGGTGGAACTAATACTATAAGTGAAAAAATTAAAAAGACAATAATTGAGATTACTTTAGCCTTTGAGATAACATAATATCCATCATAGTATTCATAAAAAAGCAAATGGGCAATAGAATTATCTTTTTTTACTATCCAATTTTTATTTCCAAATGATTGTGAATGACAATATGGACAGTAATTTACACTATCATCAACATTTTTTCCACAGTTATTGCAAATCTTATCCATTCTAATCCTCAACTAAAAAATCTTCATAAGTTAAAGTATTTAATTCCTCATCAGTTATATCTTCCTGTAGTACTAGGCGATTTGCTTGAGCAGTTATTACTTCTTCAAAGAAATTGCGAACAACTCTGCCATTAGCAAAGTTTTGAGGTTTATTTTCACACATCTTATCAAAATATTGAATTGCATAATCCTCAGCAGATTTCTCCAACAATAAATTAGCTTCATCACACATCAATTTAAATATATCATACAGTTCCTCTGCATTATAATCATCAAAGTATATGAACTTATTAAATCTTGACTCCAAACTGGGATTTGAATGTAAGAATCTATCCATTAGCTCAGGATAACCTGCTACAATTACAATTAAATCATCACGATTATCTTCCATTGATTTTAGAATTGTATTTATCGCTTCTTTTCCATAATCATTCTCTGAAGTTGAAGCAAGTGAATATGCCTCATCAATAAATAATATTCCCCCCCATTGCCTGGTCGACTACATCCCTTGTTTTAATGGCGGTTTGACCAATATAACCGCCAACAAGACCAGATCTATCCGTTTCAATTAAATGACCTTTAGATAAAAGTCCAATTTCATGATAAATTTTTGAAAGCAATCTTGCAACGGTTGTTTTGCCTGTTCCCGGATTTCCACTAAATACCAACTGAAGACTCATTGAAGATTGCTTAATTCCCCGGTCCTGCCTTAATTTTCTAATTTGAACAAGATTTATTAATGAGTTAACATCTTTTTTAACTTTTTCAAGACCTATCAGTTTATTTAACTTATCCAGGTATTCCTGAAGTGAGTGCTTTTCCCCTTCAACTTTCCCAGGCAAGTTTTTTGGAATATAGTTGCAATCTTCATCATCTTCAGACAAATAATCTCCCAAAAAATCTTTCAGGTTTTTAATGTATGAATTGTATTTTTCAACCATGACATGGTCTAAATTCCCATCAACAGTGATGAAGAACTTTCCAAGAAATTTATAAGAGTTAAACAATTCATTGCATATTTTAACACTCCACATATCAAAGTTTTGGGCAAATAAGTCAAGTTCATGTAAGCATTCAAATGACGGAGGCAAATCATCTATTTCATCATCAGTTAAGTTTAAGATATCCTCTATTGTATAATTAGAATTTAACAGCTCATTTATAAAATTAAGCTCATTATCAGTTATTACTTCATCGCCTAAGCCCAAATAACTAAAATATTTAAACAGGTCATCTAAAACCATGATTTCAAGCGATGAGTTTAGTGATTTTATTTGTGGACAGTAATCTTTAACTAAATCAATATCCAGAGTTTTAATTAAAAATGTTACATCAGATAAATGATTTTTTAAAAAATCCATGTTAAGTTTATCAGTTTTGTCCCCACATTCAGGACAAAGATCCTTTGAGTTATCTAAAACTTTCCCGCATTTTGTACAAATTGTCCACTCAATCATAATATCATTATGTCCACTTTATTAATTATACCCAATTGCCGATTGACTATTTAAGCATAACCTAATTAATTCTATAAAAGAGATATTATTTATAAATTGTGTTTAAATTATAAAAGCATAATGAAGTCCGTATCGATATTTTGGATTATCAATTAAATCCTTGTGGTTGCAATATATATCAAGTAAAATATTTCTTGGAACATAATAGTCATCTAAAGCAGGATTTATAATTATTCCATCCAAGTCATTCATTAATATATATTCAAATAAGTTTTTCAAGCTTGCAATTTGATAATAATAGTAAAGTCCTGAATTTTCATCATAAGTGCCTTTAATTGCATCTAAGCTTGTAAACAACACTCCGTATTTTTCAACACCTGATGTTTTAACACTTAAATCAAATCCTCCAACGTCCAAAGTCACTAAAACTCCATCAAATGCATATGAACTTAAATCATTATGACTTGATACGACATTCAATAAAATAACATCTTTAAGTTTATCAATGAATCCGGTGAAGTTGTTGAAATTAGAATCATTTTGAATGAACTTTAACAATTCCTCATTTTTAACTTCACGCGAAATATTTTTAAGTTCATAAACATCACAAACTTCATCTTCAAGCTGACTGCTTTTTTCTTTAAAGTTAAGCATTAAATCACGGGGAATAAAAAAACTATCATCGTATGGATCAATTACCGCACCTTCAAAATCAAGTTCCAAGATAATATCCGCATAATAACTAATTCCATTAGCAGTTAATTCATTATCCCCACTGTAATTTTCTTTTGAACTGTAAAGTGGCAATATTTTTATACCTTCCTTAGATTCCAGGTGTTCAAAAATGATATGATCATCCTCATGTATTGCTGGAATATATAATTTAGAAACCTCCAACTCCAAAACCAGATTTTCAAGCAAATCCTGTGGAGGTTCATTATTTGTATTGAGGAAATTATTAATCCCCTTAATTGTTGTCATTAAATGTGTATTCATTTTTTAACCCTTATTATATATTTTAAAAGAATATTGTTAATAAAAATTTATATATATTAATAATATATTAATAATCTATTTAATATTTATTCACTATAAAGTAACTAAAAATGTTATTAACCTAATATAAACCATATTATATGGTAAATAACATTACCCATGACGAAATGTGGGATTTAATAGGATTTGTAAAAGTTTCAAAAAATCGTTTGCTAACTTTAAAAACATTAGAAAATCGTTTCTTAATGCCCTCTGAAATTTCAAAACTTACAGGTATCCAAACCACACAAATTTCATACACACTCCAAGATTTAAAAGACAAAAATCTTGTAGAATGTAAGAATGAAACTGCCCACAAAGGCAGAATCTATCAAAATACTGAATTAGGATTAACAGTACTGAAAATACTGGAGGATATGTAAAATTCTCTAAAGTATTTACTAGGTATATTTTCTATTGTTTTTTATTTAAGATATCTTTTTTAATAGAGTATTAATAAGAAAATAGCAATTTAGCTATTAATTAAAAACATTTTAATAAAATTTCTCTAACTTTAAATTTGATTCCCAATTGATAAAGTAGATATATACTTCTACTATGTAAATAGTAAATGAGCCATCAATCATCAAAATGACTCGGCATATTTATGCTCAAGAATTAACTCATCAATTGTTTTTTAAAGCAATATTGTTTCTAAGGAATTCGAATCTTAAAAATTTGACCATTAAGATTTTCATCAACCCCTTCAGGATAATCATAGTCTTCCATGCAATCTAAATCTTCTTCATCTCTAAACTTTAATTCATATCAGCAAAATATATCTCTTCTAAACGAAGATCCGCCAGAGATGGTCCAAAATCAAAGTCATCATAAACCTCCTCAGAAATCAACATATCTAATCCATCAATTTCATCCACATCTTCAATTATCTGTGAGAAAAATACTTGTTCATATTCATCTCTTTCTTTAATAAACTTTTCATCATGGTTATTTTCTCTACTACTCATCGTTACCATCCCTTTTTTAATTTACATCAGGGAACACATTTAACATTTGCATCCTCAATTTACAGACGCCTCTATGGATTTACCATTGAATTTTTAAAAAATCAAAAATTAGGGTCATGCTGTGCTGACTCTTATAATTGCGCTTTAATATGAATGGCTCTGACTGATTCCCGGTTTTTAGTTTTATCAAATGATTTTTCAGTAAAAAATGATACATATTGACCTAAACTAGCTTTCCCCTCTTTAAACTCATAAACGTTAAAGTAAACAGATTCATTATCATCAGAGGTAATGAATCCGGATTTGCCATGTTCAAAGATTTTAGTAACTGTGCCGTATTGTAATTTCTTGTCTTTAAATTTAAACTCAGTCCAGTAATCTTTGATTTCACGTTCCAATACTTTTTTATCCAAATGTTCATCTTCAATCAATAAATCTCCAATATCCTCAGGCACTTTAGAGTCATTTTCCATTTTAATAGCATAGAATAACTCAATGTGCTTATGGGCAATATCAGGATTTATGTCTTTAAGGATTTTATAAGCCAAATAATACAAGTTAACTTTAATTCTAATTGGATCATTTGTAAGAACCGCATCGCAGAGATATTTTTGGGCTTTTTTACAATCCTTCAGAATATAATAGTTTTCAGCGATTTCTTTAAAGACAAACCAATCTTTTTTAACTTTTAAAACTTCATTTAAGTAGATTAATGCTTCTTTATTTTTAAATAATTCTTTTAGTGATTTGGCTATTCTCCAACGATACCAAATATCGCTGTTGTTGGTGTACTTGTTAAGTGATGAAAGTGCCTCTTTTGAAACTTCAATACACCTTTCAAAGTCATCACATTCAAAGTAGGACTTGGTTGCGTAATCGAAGTATTTTTCCTTTCTAGACCTAAATACCCTATCGTCTTTTTCATACCTATTTTGGTCTAATAAGCTAGAGTCGATTTTTTCCAACCAAACGATTAAAGTATAATAATCCTTTTGAGCATATAGATAATCTAAAACTTTGAAAACAGAGAAAGTATAGGCGCAAACCGATTTTTTGGTTAAATCTTCTTGTTCAATTAACTCGGTAACGGTTTCAGCCGCTTGGAAAAGTTTATCCTCATCCTCACAGTCCTTAATGTATATCTGATATAAAGACCAGCTGTAAAAAATCTTATCCCATTCATTTAAATTTTCAGGATTTTCAATGAAATGTTTTTCATAAATATTTAAAGCATCTTCATAATTTTTAGATTGGTATGCTTTTTTTGCTTCATTTAATTCTTTTCTGATATTTTTGGTCATGGTTATCACATTAAATGTTTGATATATATTGTTTGTGGTTTTATGATATATAAATGTATATATTATCTTCTAGTTAAAATTAACTAGCGAAAATTAATTGAAAATTAGTTTTAGACACTGAAAATAATTAAAATTTAATGAAACTAATTTAAGGTAAGTATAAATACAACAACTCTTATTATATTAGGTTAAACAAAATATTTAAATTTGAAATGTCAAATTATATGTAAGGAGGAAGTAACTTGTATGAACCCCTCAAATTTAAATCAAATCCCAGTTGATGAAAATAAACCCGATAAGGATTTTATTGACATTGATATCCTTAAAAGCCCAATGAAATACGAAATATTATCCCTTTTAAATGATAATGAAATGAGCTTTGAAGACATTGTTGAAAACACCTCAAAATCTAAAACCAGCATCTCAATTCACCTTAAAAGTCTACGTGAAATAGGTCTTGTTGACTTTAAACTGAATCCGAATGACAATCGGAAAAAAATCTTTTTTATAAATACAAAAACATACAATAAAGCAAAAAAAATATCTGAAAATAAAATGGAAGAGATAATAGAAGAATTTATAAAAAATGAAGATCTTAAAAGTAATATTAAGATTATAACCACACTAAAGGCTATTCTTCACTTATATAACATTGAAATCAGCCCTGTTTTAAAATCAATTGGAAATTATATGGGAAAAGAATTATCCTTACAATTACACGAGGAGGATTTGAAAAAATATACAGAAAACATCAAACGGCACTGGTATGAAAATAAGCTGGGAGAATTGAATTTCAATATAGATGAAGATATTAAAATAACTTGTAAAAATTGCTTTGAATGTAAAAATACACCAATTACAGGAAAATCCAGCTGCGATATTGTAAATGGAATCTTTAAAGGACTTTTTGAGAATTACTTTAATTTTAAATTAAAAATCATTGAAAGCAAATGCTATTCAATGGGAGATGATGAATGTTTATTTGAATTAACCCCCTATTGAATTATTTTGTTTATCCTAAATTATTTCGATGAAAAATCATTATATATACTTTAAATTGAATAACTGATTAATGTGACAATATATCTATTGCGTTAGAATATGTAAACAAACATACTCCTCCCAATGTATTACATATTTCACATATGAATGAGAGGCACTTGAAAAAGTCCCCCTCATTTTTTCAAAGTTATCCCATGAATAGATAACATCTGATGGCAAGACACATCGTAGATTCAGTAATTATTAAATAAAACACATGATATTAAGATAAATTACCCTATTAAGTTTTATAATGAGGAATTTATAATATTTAATTTATTAGGATAACTCCCTAACTATTTGCTACATTACAGATGTAAAACACGCACATATGCAAATAACACACAATCTCAAAATATAGGGCTTTAAGTCTACAGTAATAATTCACCAATATAATTAAATTGTGTCTTTGCCATTATATTTAAAAAGCACAAGACTGCCTACTTCTTTCTGATTTTATTTAGTCTGAAACCTGATGGCCGCAATTGGGACAGAATAGTGAACTTGAATCTAGTTTTTTACCACAGTCAGTACAATACCTATCATCACTGCAAATTATGTCTTTTCTAATATCAAATTCTTTTTTAGAGATTTCACCCGCTTCAAATAATGAATATAAGTCTAAAAGATCATCAAACTCATCATGATTTTGATTGGAAATATTGTCCTCAATTATTTCTTTTAAAGGAATGGCTTTACTTTCATTAACCTCAAAAATTGCCCTGCCCTCACTTGCAGATATTATAAATGTCTTTTTAGACCATCCTCCAGGAGCTATTTCAATATCAAGCATATCAACATATAATATTTTCTGACCTGTTTCATCAATGATTATGCCATCAGATTCCAGGATTAAATCACTGCCTAACGGCTCATCGTCAGCGGGAATATTAATCCAGACTTTTCTTTGCTTGAAAATAATTTCTTTTTCTTTTTGCTTTTTAGCCAATCTAATATTAACAGAATCCATGGAACTTTCAAACTCTTCAATTAACTCGGGAATTATTTTATCCTTTTTAATATCAAGGTGTTTTGCTTTTAGAAACTTTAAAAATTGTTTATTTGGTGAACCTAATGGATTGATTAAATCATAATCCTCCAATAAATCCATATTCTGTTCATAGGTTTCATTTGAATAATTAAAGAAATCTTTCAGTTCCATTATAATAGTATATTTTAATTGAATATATATATATGCTCTTTCACTCAGGATTTCACCTAAAACGGATCTCTCTAAATTTTTATAATCTAAGGAAGATAAATCCCCTGTTGTGAAATAATGTATATTTTAAGTTATAGTTCATTGTTTGACTGATTTATGCGATTTATTTCTCTTCAGCATCCAAATACTGATTTTTTCGAAAGCCCATAATCACTTTCCTAAACATGGAATTATCAATGAAATAAAGACTTTTATCCTCTGTTGCTTCAAGCAATGCGCGTTTATCAAATATTAAATTCATTTTCAGATAACCCTTAACTTCTTTAGGCAGATACTCCATAAATTTATTTTTTTTAAATGAAACTGTTAAATCATCAAGCATCGCTTCGGTTTCGCTTTGGGACAATATATTTTCCAAATCATAAATAACACCTTCAAAATCCCCAACAGAGAGATGTTCCTCTGTTTTAAATGAAATATAGATCGGTGAAGTGAATGGATTTTTAAGTTCATAATACATTTCAAATATTTTCAATAATAATATGTTGGCCTTATCTCCGGCAAAAGTATAAATATAAACTTCATTTGAATTATTTATTTCAACAGGAATGATTCCCTCACTAAAACCGTCCATTTGAGCCGCTTCGATTGCAAGTTCAATATTTTTCCGAGCATCTTTCTCAAAAGGCCTTAAAAATTTTTCATCAAAATCCCCTTGCAATATTTCATATATCTTATTAGCAATTAATGGTGAAAGGGGAACTCCGCCGGAGTTCCAACTTGGTATTTTTTCTTTATTAAGTTCAGTTTCAATTACTTGAACTTTATACCTCCCATGATTTATTGACATTACTTGCCATAATTTACCTGCAAGATTAAATTGATCCCCATCACCTAAATCAACTGCATATATAATATCCAGCGTTCCAACTTCATTATTTCCCTCAAAAACTGAATATTCAAATCTTGGTGCGAATACTGAAAAGAAATTTTTATAATTACATTGGCCAAAGTCTTTTTCAAACTGATAACCCAAGGTCAAATTGTTATTTCTAATGTTCAACATATCTCTTTCTTTCATTTCCTTTAATAAAGTTACATATTCCTTAAAAGAAATTCCTGAAAATGCATAACACTTATTCAATTCATCATATAAGCTTTTATAGTTAACATTTCCTTTTTCATAAACACAGCTCAGTATTTGGTGGAATAGGATATCTATGGATTTTTTTGAAACGGATATTTTTTCAACTTCACTTTCATGATACAACATTACTTCAGCTAATGATACCAGCAAGTTGAATCCTTGTGAAAGTAAAATAGTTCTTTGAACCTTACTACGTCTTCCGCTTCTACCAATTCTTTGTGAAAATGAACTTACTTCATTAGGTGATGTTAATTGTACAACTATATCTATATCACCAATGTCTATTCCCAATTCCAGTGTGGTTGTTGCAACCATAAATCCATATTTTACTTCTTTAAACCTGTCTTCATTTTCTTCACGAATATCCTTGTTAATAGAACCATGGTGAATAAATATATTCCCCATTTTAATATCTTTTTTAAGTTTAAGATAAGTGGTTTCAGCAACTTTACGAGAATTAGCAAAAATTAAAACCTTTCTGTCAACATATCTTTTTAAAACTTTTGAAAGTGCATAATGGGGCAAATCAAACACTTTATATTGTAATTTACGTCCTTCATTATCCTGAATTATTTTTGCAGGTTTATCTAAACTAACCCATTGAGATATTAATTTAGGATTTCCTACAGTAGCCGACAGTCCAATAATAGATGCATTAGGAGCATATTGGGAAATTCTATTTAAAAGTGAGTTAAGTTGAACTCCCCTATCAGATGCGGCAAAATAATGAATTTCATCAATTAAAATAAATTTGATATTTTTAAAAACGCGTTCTTTTACACCGGAACTCCTATTCATTAAAATTACTTCAAGAGATTCAGGTGTGGTTAATAAAAAATCTGTGGGATTTTTAGTGAACTTGTCTTTTTTATCTCTAGTTACATCCCCATGCCATTTAGTGACAGTCAAATCAAAATGATTTCCCCATTTTTCAACACGATTATGCATATCATTAATCAAAGCTTTAAGGGGAGATACATATAATACGCTGCAAGATTCCAGATTATTATCAAGTATCTCAGAAAATATTGGTATCAATGCGGCTTCAGTTTTACCCGATGCGGTTGGAGCAAGAATCAATGTGTTTTCATGGTTTAATACACTAGGAATGGCTTTTCTCTGTATTGAATTTAATTCTCTCCAACCCAATATATTTGATAGAAAATGCAACAGTCTTCCATTGATTTCAAAACCATCTTGACTCATTTTACCTACCAGTCATCATCAAATTCATCTATATCCTCAAAGTCAATATCATCTCCGAAACCACCAGGTGTTTCTTGTTTTTCAAATAGTTCAATGATTTTTTGAGAATCGTTGAAGAAACTTTGATTTTGTTGTACCGTATCCAATACACTAATAAATGAACGGATGAATGTTCTTGGAGTTACCTTACCTCCAGTCAGGCTAGCATCAGTTAAATGAATAGAAACAATATCCTCTAAAACCGGATTGATTTTATCAGACGCTTTCCAATTATAAGCTTCTTCATGCATGATTGTAAGCTTGCCTGCAATTTCCTTGAGATTTTCTTCATCAAACCCTTTTAAATTAAAAATAGGTTTTCTCATATCTTCCAAATCAGTATCCAAAACTGTTTTAAGCCTATCATCCAATGCTTCATATGAAGGAATACCTTTTTGAGGCTGTTCAAACCATTCAGGAGTTCCGGCAAACAAAAATAGTGTATTTTGGAATTTTCCCAAATTACAATTATCATAAATATCCCTAATATAATTATAAGCAATATCTCTAAGTTTTTTAGTATGCAAATTCATAATAAATTCAGCCTCATCAATCAAAACAATCAATCCAGAATATCCTATTGATTTAACAAAAATAGATAATGCCTCTAAAAAGTTGATTGCATTTTCTTTAGTAACATCACCCTTAACACCGAATTTCTTTTTTTCAGTATACGGAATGTTAGAATCCCCTCTAAGCCAAGCCTTAGCATTTGCTGCCGTTTGATAATTTTCTTCGTTCATCAGTTTATTATAATTCTCAATTGCAATGGCAAATGAATTTGCATGCTCTCTTGTATCAGCTAAATCATTATATAAGTTTTTACGGACCAATTCATTTTGTTTCTGGGGATTTGAAGACTCTTCAAAAGCCATCATCTTTAATCCGGTTATCCATCGGTCAATAATATGGTCTAGGGAAGTGCCGGTTTTACATTTCAAGTTACGGGCAATATTTTTATAAACAACATCAATTTTATTAAATGGAATATCATTACTTAAAGTAATCCATGAAACGACAAAATTCTTTTCAAATGCTATTTCCTCAACAACTTTTAAAAAGAAGGATTTGCCTGCACCATATTCCCCATTAACGAATTTGACAATCGCTTTTTCATCAGAATCAACTTTATCAAGCAACCTGTCAAACTCTTCTACTTCCTTTTCACGACCCATACATAAGTTTTTTGCTCCATGTGATGGAACATTTCCACTTTTTAGAGCTATCAATACATCTTCATAATCCATATTATCACTATTCTAAAATAACATATGTAAAATTCTTTTTTTCTCCATTAGACAAATATAATGGCACAAATTTATCCGGATCTCTTGATGGAATATGCCTATATCCCAATTCTATTGCATGCCTTCCATAAAATTCCTGAATTTCTGTAATACTTTTATTAAGTTCATAGGCATCAAAGAATTTCTTTAAAATTCTTAAAAAATATTTTATTTCTATCTGATTTCGGTTTTCGTAATGGCTTATCATTTTATAGACAACTTTAATTGTATTTAACATGAACTCTTTTAGTGGTCTTGTGTATTCTTCTAAATAGGATGGTAAATAGTTAACCAAATTAGATCTTTTTCTAATATGTATAAAATCTTCTTTAGATAACTCATTATATTCTTGTCCAAAAAACTTCGCACTGCTCTTTTTAATTTTTTCAGATTCCAAATATTGAACCATGTCATTTGTAGGAACCGGCTTTGAAAAGTATTTAATTCCTTTAAGCTTCAGTTTTTTTCTAGATTCATAATATCCGTATAACACTTCTTCATCAATATATGTTTCTTCAACTTGAGTATATCCAAAAAATTCAATGGTATTTTTTCTCTTTGTAACTAAAAAAAGCCTATCTCCCGGATTAATTTTTTTAATTTTAACTGAACGTTTTTTAGCAGACCCGATACATTTTTCTTTATCAATTTTAGGAATGATATCAAGATTATCCAGTCTATGAAACCAATATTTATGAGTATTATCCACTTTTTTTAATGAATTGCCTTCAACCATATTAATGCATTACTCCCTAAATTTAATAGTTAATAACTATAATATATATTATAAAGTTATTGTTAAAATATTTAATCAAAGCAAAGGACATAAAATGAGTAATCAAGAACAAATAAATAAACATTTATTCAACAAATTATTTACTAAAATGCCTTCCATCAAGAAACTTAATAGTCATATATCTGAAGTGAACAATATTAAGCTAAATAAAAGTATCAGATATTTATATTATTCAAGAAATACATGGTTTGGATTCAGTGAAACAGATACCAAATTCATTTATTTTTTCGGAACACATTCTTCGAATATGGACAAATTTAGCGAAATTGAAAATTCATTAATGATTGATTTTGATAAAAAGGACTATAAAGATTCACTTGGATTGATTACTAAGGATTTAACCATATACCTAAATAAAACTATTTTAAAACAGAGATACCCTAATTTTAATGAAGAAATGGATATTGCCCAACAATATGAAATTAGTTTAAGAAATAAAATGCCAATGATTAAATTAGGGAAATTAGAAGAAGACTTTACAGATAATCTATATGGATTAATAAAAAACACTTCTTTAAAACCCCCTGTTGAAACACCCAATAAAAATCAGGAGGATAACTCCAAAAATCTGTCAATGAATCTGTTTTTAAATTCCATGAAAGCCGGAAAAAATTATGAACACTCTTTAAAGATTGCTAAAATTGATTCAAAAACGGTTGATGCCTGGTATGTTAAAGGAAAAAGAGGTAATGAAAAATATATGCATTTTTATGAAACATATAAAGAATTAATGCTTAAAAATCCATATCCTCATAGGAAAATGACCATATTTCTTGATGAAATTAAATCTGGAAAAACAGAAAAAGAAGCTATTAAAAAAGCAAATATCACTTCTTTAGAATTAAAGAAATGGATTCTAACCGGAAAAAATTCTGAAGCTGAGTATATTGATTTTTATGAAGACTACCTCCAAATTACAAAAGAAAAATCATCAGAAAAGAAAACTAAAAACAACGATTTAATCAATGAATATATTAAATTAATTGACGAAGGTAAAACAAATAAAGAAGCTTTTGAAATACTGAACATTCCAAAATTTAAAGTTAAGAATTGGAAAACACAAGGAAAATTAGGCAATAAGGATTACAGCGAATTTTACAACACATATCTTAAGGCAGTTAATAGAGAGGAATTGAATAAAATTAAGCTGTTCATAAATCTAATCAATGAAGGAAAAAATAATGACGAAGCCATTAAAGCCATTAAAATACCTAAATTTAAAATTAAACAATGGTTTAATCAGGGAAAAAACGGCGAAGCAGATTACATTGATTTTTATGATGCATACATGAAACAATATTGTGAAACTAAAGAAAAAATCAAACCTCAAAGTGAAAAAACATGTGAAATCTGTGGAAGAACTATTAATAAAAAAAGTAGTGAAAAACTATGTAAGAGATGTCGCAGAAAACAGCGCTGTGCAAATATTGTACAAGAATTATTATTATCAATTGAACCAGAAGTTCTCTTTAAAAAAAACGATTTGAAAAATCTTGGATTAACCGGAATGCAAACACAGGATTATATATGGACCCTTCAAGAATTTAATTTAATTAAAAAAGAAAAAAATAATAAGTATTCATTAATCTCAAAAGTGGATATTGAAGAATTTATTGAAGAATCCGGTGTTGAAATTAAAGATTCTGCAACAAATACCGTTAAATTAACCAAAACATGTTCAACATGCGGTGAAACATTGGAAATCTCTAAATTCCCAGTATCTGAAAATAATCCTGATGGACATGAGGACAATTGTAAAAATTGCAAAAAACTAATAAATGCTGCAAGTTATTTAAAAGAACTACTAAGCCATATTGATTACGATACAGAATACAGTGAGAATGATCTAGAAAAATATTACTCAAATACATTCTTACTTCAAGCTAAAACATGGCCATTATTAGAAAATGATTTATTAATCAAAAATTATGAAACAGACAAATATATATTGGCCAAACAGGAAACATGCGAAGAATTCTTAGATAAATATTTTAATGAAAAAACAAAAATTAAAGCTCAAAAGAAACCTACTGCCAAATCGGCTAAAACTAAGGATATTGTATTAGATGCAATTCATAAAGACAACACAAGAAAAGAATCTGCAAAAAAAGCATCAATCAAAGAATCTGAAATAGAAAACCGGATTACGCTTAATAAAAAATCTAATGATTATGATGATGAACATAATATAATGGCTCGTGAGAAATTTATAGAAAATATCAGGAATGGAAAAACCAGAAAAGAAGCGGCTAAAAGCGCATCTATTGAATTGAAACTAATAAGCAATTGGATTGCACGTGGAACCCAAGGTCAAAAACCGTATGATGAATTTTACGAAAAATATATGGAAACTCGTAAAATATTAAAACAAACAGCAAATTCCAATGAAGAAAAGGTGAAAAATGAATTTATCAATCTATTAAACGAGGGATATTCTCACGATGAAGCATCTAGAAAAATTGAAAACGGAAAATATTCAGCTGAAATTAAAAAATGGTATTCTGCTGGAAAATATGCTACGAAAAAACATTTAAAATTCTATAGTGATTGTGAAAATACAAAAAATCCAAATAAAATAGCAGATAATGAAGATATTTTAGCACCATTACCCCATGATATTAATAAATTCAAAAAAGGGACAAAAACCGGATTTGCATGGGTAAGCCATTCTGGAAATTACTATTATTATACAAGAACTACAAAAAATATTCGAATTAAAGCTCCGGATATTGAAAAATTACATCAAAAGGTTATTGAAAACAATTTGGATTGGGGAGTCATTAATTTAAGTAAAGCCGAAAAAACTTTAGGAAAAAAACCTAAAATCCCCAAAAAAGTAATTAATAAAGACATATTATCACCATTATCCTATGAATTAGAAAACAAATTCAAAAAGAATTCAAGAGGCACAAGTACTGGATTTGCATGGGTAAATAAAACCGGAAAAAAATATTCCTATACCAGGGTAATAAACAGAAAACATATAAATATCAGTGAAGAAACAATAGAAAAATTACATGAAAAAGTAATTAGTGAAAATTTGGAATGGGGAGTTAGAGATTTAACTAAAGCAAAACAAACCCTAAATCAAAAAATTGAAACAAAACCTATCAATGGCTCAAAAACCATAGATGAAGTGCCTGCTGAAGATATCCTGTCCCCCTTACCTAAACAATTTGAAGATTCATTTAAATCAAACAAAGTTAATAAAACAGGCATTGCTTGGGTAAATAAAACCAGCAGATATTGGAGTTATTCCAGAATAATAGACGGAAAACCTATTAAAATAAAAGATTCCGACATTGAAAAATTACACCAAAAAGTCATCGCCCAAAATTTGACATGGGGAATAAGGGATTTTGAAAAGGCAAATAAGATAATTATAACTACACCATCAAGTGAAAATGAATCAAATTCAAATGATGAAGACTGCACCAAAAATAAGAATAGAAATATTTTTTCACCCCTTCCCAGAAAATATAAAACTTCCATAAGAAACATGAACAAAACAACTGGAATTGCATGGGTAAGGAAAACTGGGAATGAATGGAAATATATACGAACTATTAATAATAACGAATCAATTGTATTAAGCGATGAAAATATAATAAACCTTTACAATAAGGTTATGGAAAGTAATCTAATTTGGGGAGTAACTGATTTAAATAAAGCTAAAAAAGTCATAAATAGAGAAACAAATGACATATTAAGAAAATTGCCCGCAAAGGTTAAAGCGAAAATTGATAAACCTGACGAAACAGGTTTCGGATGGGTGTACCCTAATAAAGATGAATGGGAATATTATAATGTTGAAAATAATGTTCCAATTTCAATTAAAAATCAAAATATTTATAAATTACATGAAATCATTATTAAAAATAACTATAGTTGGGGAGTAATTAACCTAAATAAAGCTTTAAAAACATTATCACAAGCACATGGTGAAATTTATAGTGCCAAAACTAAATCTGAAAAAACAACTGATGAAGACAATGGAAATAATCCAGTTATTAATATCCTTGATCCTCTACCAGGAAATGTTGAGAGGGAATTGGAAAATGTCGCTTATGAAACAAAAACAGGATTTGCATGGGTAAGTGAAACTGAAAATGAATATTCCTATCAAAAAATTGTAGATAGTGAGTTAATCATCATTGAAGATTCAAATATTCGTAAGTTGCACAAAGAAGTTGTTCAGGAAAAATTCATTTGGGGAGTTAGAGATTTAATAAAAGCAAAAGAAACATTGAGGAATTCCGATAAAAAGTTCAATAAGATATTGAAACCGCTTCCTCTTAAAATAAAACAAAAACTAAGAAAAAATTCTAAAGGCAATACATCTGGATTTGCATGGGTATATAAAATTGGCAATGAATGGAACTATACAAAAGTTGAAGATGGAAACACAATTCATTTTAGAGAAAATGATATTTACGAACTTTATAATATTGTAATAGAAAATAACCATATATGGGGAGTTAGAGATTTAAGTAAAGCAAAGCAAACATTGAAAGAATGCAATAAAAAACTTCCCGAACCTTCAAAAATAGATAAGATACCCAAAAAAACAATACAAAAATCATTTGATATTCCAAAAAAGGCAGTAAAAAATAATGATATATTATCCCCATTACCTGACAAATACAAAAATGCAATACAAATAAGACACTATCATGAAACTGGAATTGCATGGGTTAGAAAGATTGGAAATCTTTGGGTGTATGGAAAACGAATAGATGGGAAGTATGTCTCCATCAAGGATTCCAATATTTATAAATTGCATAAAAAAGTTTTAAAAGATGGACATGATTGGGGAATCATAAATCAGGAAAAAGCAAAAGAAACTTTATTTAATGCTCAACCAATCAATACAATAAATTCTTCCCCAAAAGAAAAGCAAAAATGAGCATTTGTTAATATAAAAAGAGATATTATTTCCATTGAAGGTAAAATTAAAAATAAAGATGTTCTAACTGTATTGGCGAAAATTTATGAATATGAAGATGATGTTTTAAAAATGAATGCTCAAAAACAAGATGATGAAACAGCAATATCAATAACATTAGAATTACCTAGCACACAAATTTCAGATTTTAAATCAGAAATTGAAGAATTTGAATTGGAGATAAATCAAATATAGTTATTTTAATTCAGCATAAGTTAAAATAACCTCTGTATTTCCAACTATTTTATTAAAGTATGCAGACATGAAAATATCCCAATATGACCATGAACTTACTCTTGACATATTCAAAGGAACACAGCATAAAAGCAAAAAGATTTAAGAAAAAATAATGATGATCAAACTTCCTGATTGCAAATACTTTTATAACTGCAATACTTACAATCCCCACATTTACAGGAGCCAAAGTTGTTTTCATGAATATTGAAAGCGACTTGCTCTAATTCAACTTTTAAATCATTAATGTATTCTTCATCGATTTCGAAATCGATCAATTTTTTAGATTTAATAGTGTAAACCTTAAGTTCGCTAATTTCCTTACATTCATATTCCTGATTTTGATCCCTTAATGCCAATACATATAAATGAAGTTGCTTTTTAAATTTATCTTTGTATTTGGCCTCTAAGCGAGTATTCTTATAATCAATAATGCCCAATTTACCATCAATTTCATAGATTAAATCAATGACTCCATTAAGGGCATAGTTTCTGTCTTTTAAATAGAAGGGATATTCACTATCAAGTATTTTTATATTTTTACCGTAATTTTTATAATAATGAATAAATGTTGCCGATTATTTCGTTAAGTTGTTTTTCATACCCAACAGGATCCTCTTCTTTTAACTCATCATTTGAATTTTCAAATAATTCCTCTATTGTTTTAACAACCTCATCCTCACCAATAAAGACATTGCCATTATTAATTATTTTTTTGTTGATAACTTCAAGTGTATAGTGGGCAAAAATCCCATCATCAATCTCCTGTTTTTCAGATATGGTGAAATTAACTCCGTTAGCTAGTTTTATATCTAAATGGACAATTATTATAATTTTCCAAAGCAGTGAAGCTTAAATCAACACAGTATTCATCATCCTCTTCATCCTTCCTGCAATACACCACATTGATGTCCATATCTTCAGGGTCAATTAATTTGCATTTATTTAAGTTTTCATTAATTGCATTTTTCTATGCAGTCCGGACCTTTTGGAAGTCTTTCAAATTCACTTTGTTCAATTGCGATTTGATTTGACTGGTTCATATCCTCCACTAATGAAGACAATATTAATGTATCCTCTGCACGAGTCATTGCAACATAAATAACTCTTTCCTCTTCCATATTATGAGACAGTTCAGGCCCGAATTCCTTATCAAATTTGGGATAATTTAAACAGTCATCAGGAGTGTAATAAACGGGCTGGCCAAAAATCCATCCATTATCTGGATTTGGATCGATATATTTCATTGGGAAATTGTCTTTTTTCAGAGAGGGAATAATAACAACCGGGAATTCTAATCCTTTTGACTGATGGACAGTCATTATTTGAATGGCATCACTTTCATCAGAAAAAGCCGAATGTCCTTCAATGGTTCTATATACAAACCAAAATGCACCTCTAATGTCCCGGTTGAACTTAACGTCAACAAATGTTTGAAGAAAACCTGTAATTTTTGAGAGGTTGTTAATTATAATATCTCCTTCATCACTTAAGATTAAATCTTCAGACAAATAACCAGTAACATCAGTTAATAGTTTTAAATAAACCTCAGAAACTGTTGGCCTGTCATAGAATTTAAAATCCTCAGAGTACAATGAGTCTTTAAATTCATTTAATTTTCTAAAGAATTCCAAATCATCTTCATTTTCAATACCATATTCAATTAGGTTATCGTTTGTTAAAACCGGCCTTGTAACACTATTAAATATTTTAATGAGCATTTCCTCATCACGGGCAAATACTGTTTTGAAGGATTTTTTACCTCCTCTATTATGGTCTTTTAGCCAAAAATAATTTTCAGCCCTGACAACATCCTCTTCAAATTTATTCTGCAAGCTAATCAGTATCTCTTTTGTCTCATCAGATAAATTGAACAAGACCTGATTGGCATATGCCTTTAAATTCAGCCAGTCTTTTTCCCATCTATTAAACCTGTGACTATGAGGATCATCATCTGAAACCAGATGGTGAAAGAGTGTTAAAATTGACTTAATTTCATCCTGACTGATTAAATCATTGTTATTGACCTGAAATTTAATATTTTCCGCTTCTAATTTTTCAAGCAATGGTCCGATACATCGTGAGGTACTTTTTGAAAGAGAACGAAATAGAATGCCAATATCGGACAATCTATTGATTTTTTCATTTTCAATCAAATATTTAATGATATTTACAATGTTTTCAGCTTCACTATCAAGTGATGATTCTTTAGTCGATTAATTTTTAGCATCATAGTTATTTAAAGAATAATAAACATGATTATTTTACATCACGACCACATTGAGCCTTTCCAAGTGCGGATTCAACTGGTCTTTGATGTTTAATGAAATCTTCAGACACATCGATGATTTCATGAGTGGAGCGATAATTAGTGGTCAGGCTTTTAAACTCGAATTTATCTTTATGATATTTAGCTAAATATGTAAATGGATTAATGTTTGAACCTCTAAATCCATATATGCTTTGATTAATGTCACCTACTACTGTAAATGATTTTGCTTGTTTCATCAGATACTCAAACAATTCCATCTGCATAGGATCTGTATCTTGAAACTCATCAATTAGTATGTTGGTGAACTGTGTTTTAAATCCATCTTTTTTGACAATTTCTAATGCATCCTTTTGTAGATGTGCAAAGTCAATTGCTTTTTCGCGCTTTAAGATATTTTTCATAAATCGGATAGGATTTGGCGATTTGCAGATATTGTGCATTATACTTGGACTCTTTAAACTCATCATTTTTTCGAACTTCATCATGAGGATATTCTCCATCATTTAATTCCATTCGCTCACGGACAAAAGTGGACATATCCCTCGCTGACTGGCCTATTTTCTGTGATATAATCAATTAACTTATCTGTGTCAACACTGAAAGAGCAATATTCATTTATATTTATTGGCAATATATTTGATGTTGCTACTTGACATGTAACATTCTTTAACAAATCCAAGCTCTTCCATATGCTTTCCAATGAACAACAAGTTTTTCTCACCGGCATCGTCTGAAATGATATTTAAACCAACATGACCATTTTCTTCAAGTATCTTTTCGCAAAAAGAGTGAATAGTTGATATATGCATCTTTTGAACATCACTTTTTAACAAATCACCTTCAGACAATCTCTCTCGAAGTTCATCTGCAGCTTTAGTTGAAAAAGTGACAATTAGCAATGATTTAGGATCCACCCCTAACTCATTTACCATATAATTAACTTTTTCAATTAAAACACGGGTTTTGCCTGCACCCGGCCCCGCTTCTATGCTTAAAAACTTATTTCCCCCATAAGTAACAATCTCTTTCTGATTTTCATTTAAATCAATTGCAATATCTGAAAACTCTGGAAATGCTTTTAAGAAGTTTTTTAACTCCCAATCATATTCACTTTTCAATACTGCCGTTAAATCTTTGAGAGGATAATCTTTTAAAAGAATTGGCATATCATATTCATTATAGATGCAGGTTTCTTTAATCTTATCTAAATTTTTTAGGAATTTATGTTTTTTTATAATATATGACATTTACACAACTGATACATGTATTGATTAAATCGCTCATCTTAAAGATCTAATGATAAAATCTATAATTCAGAATTGAAAAAAGTGTCATCCTCATTATCTTTTTTTAGCTCTTGGATTTTATCGTCACTAAGCACTTTAGCAATTACAGAATCATTGGAAACAAACTTAACTTCACAGTAACTGATATCACCAATTTTATCGTAAATTCTACCTGCACTCATGGTACCTTTGGTAACTGTTTGGGTACTATTTGCAATATACCCTGTTTTTCCAATATATTTGTTTTCACAAGCAATTGCTTCTAAATCATAATCATTATCAGGTTCTTTAACCAACCTTACAATAGATCCGATTTTGAATACTTTATTACCTTCATAATTCTTCAATCCAACAATAGTAGTATATAATTCTTTATTATTCATTTGAACCACCAAAACATACATTGTATTTAAGATATTACTATTTTAGTTTTTATAAATTAAATAGTTTACAACTTTTATCTACTCAATATTTCACGGAAATTTCAGGAATGTTATATCGAAAGTTATGGCATTTGCTTTAATGGAAGCTATTTGTAACTTAATGCAATTCAAAAAGATAGTGTAATTAATTTAAAAGTTAAAAATCACAACCCTTATTTTACTGGAAAACTATTATGCAATTCAAAAAGATAGTGTAATTAATTTAAAAGTTAAAAATCACAACCCTTATTTTACTGGAAAACTATTATGCAATTTATAAATATGTATTGGATAGTAGTATTTATAATTTGTCACAATCCTTGTTTTACTGGAAGCTGTTCTGCAATTTTTATATTGGACAAAAATATAAAAAGCTAACAAA
>NZ_CAUJAN010000006.1 GCF_963082495.1 Methanobrevibacter sp. V74 | reverse complement strand
AAAAACAGAGAAATCATGATTAAATATGTGCAAAATATAGTAATCAAATATAAAAATGATTAAAACTAAAATGAGATTAAAATAAAACAATAGTTATCAATCAAAATATAAAATAAACAAAAGATCAATTGATTATAATACTATGATTAATTAACCCAAATACTTTTTTTATAATTCTCATGCATATTTATTTTTTAATTTTTATAGTGTTCTTTATCGTGAATTTATTCCATATTGACATTATAGTATATTTTCCAATTTTTAAATTCTTAATCGTAATTGTAGCTATTCCATTTTTATTAGTTTTAGCTTTGTAGATTTTTCCCTTAAATTTAAAAGTTATTTTTTTACCATTTAATGCTTTTCCTTTAGTATCGACTAATTTAGAAGAAAATTTAATCTTTTTAGATTTTTTCTTAGAAATATTTTTAGCAGTTAGCAATGCTTTTACATTAATTTTATTTGATACTTTGTATGAATTGTATTCTGCAGTAATTATATATTTCCCAGGTTTTAAATTTATTTTAAACAAAGCATAACCATACTTATTTGTTTTAATTTTGTAAATTTTGCCATTAACTTTAATTTTAACAACTACACCCGATCCAACAATTTTACCATCAATTCCAACAACAAGAACTTTATAAAAAGCACCATCAGAGAAATACATGTTTATATTATTGTTATTAATAAGTGTTGGTAATACTCTAACTGTATTTTCAATATATTCATTAGTAACTGGATTAAAAACTGTTACAAGATAAGTTTTAGGATTAAAATCCATATTTAACTCTAAAATACCATTAACATCGGTTTTTTTATAATATAAAACACCATTAATAATTATTTTTACATTTTTATTTTTTAATGGATTTCCAGTGTTATCTAATAATTGTGCAGTATATGAAACACCATTGTTAAAAACTTTAACTAGATTATTTGCATAAATAGTGGTTAAAATATCTAATGTATAAGTTACAAATAAACCATCATAAGGATTGTTAACTGAAATAACATGATGTCCTGAATTTAAATTAAGATTAAAATTAAAAATACCTTCATTATTAGTTTGTGCTGAGTATTTTTTACCATCAATATCAATAACAAAAATTGTGTTTTTAATTATATTCCCTGCACCATCTAAAAATTTAATTGTTAAATAAGGATAATCTCCATAATATTTTACTTCACTTTGACCTAAAACAGTAGATAATACAGTAATATTTGTTTTATCAAAAGAATTTTCATTAGTGTTATTTGAATAATAATAACATTCCACATTATAAAATCCTGGTTTTAAATCAATGTTTAAAGTAATCCACCCATTTTCATCAGTTGTACAATTATAATAAACTCCTTCCAATAAAATAGATAATATTTTATTAATTAAAGGAATTCCATTAGAATTTACAAGTCTTGCATGAAATTGAGTTCCATTTCTATAATATTTAACTAATGGTATAGCATATAATTGAGTTAGTTCACCTGAAATAAATATCTTTTTCAAACTAGAAACTGCTTTGTAATTATCATCACCATTAAAAATAGCTTTTATAATATAATAATTAGGATCTAGGTTTAAACTTAAGTAAGCTCTTCCTTTTTCATCTGTTATACTAGTAATTGTTTTATTTCCAATGATAAATTTAATTTCTTTATTAGCAAGTAAAGTTCCATTAATATCAGACAAAACAACATAATACTCTTTAGAATTAGTTAATTTTGTTTCTCCATTAAATAAAATAGTTTTTGTACGATTATCAGCTGATTCAATATTAATAGTATTAGTTGAATAACTGGCTAAATACAAGGCATTCCCATTATAGTGTAAATTAGCTATATATTTTCCATAATCTAAATTTAAATTAAAAGTAATTTTTCCATCAGAATCTGTTATACCGGTAATATTAATAATTGATTCTCCATAAAATGTAGAAAGCTTAAGTATTACTTCAGAACTTACTATACTATTATTTAACATATCTGACAATCTTATGGTGAAATTTAATATTTGATTATCAAATGCATTAATATCTAGTGAATATAAATTTGAAGGTATCTTATCACTATCAACAACAAGAATAACAGATGATTCATTTGAGGACAAATAATTTGGATTGGTAAAATTATAACTAATAATATGTTTTCCAACACTCAAACTAAGTAATATTTTAGCTATACCCTCATCATTTGTAGTAGAATTATATTTTACACCACCAATATCAATATTAACAAGCATGTTTTTAATAGGGTTATTATTAATATCTCGAAGATTTATTTTATATAAATATTTTTCATTATTTTTCATTACCAAATTATTGGCTATTAAAACCGTTGGCATTTTATAAACAGATATAGTATTTGAAGATGAAGCAAATATGTTATAATGACTATTTGAATATTTATAAGTAATATTATATTCTCCGGGATTTAAATTTATTTTTAAGCGTGCAAGACCAAAAATATCAGTGAAAATCTCATAAGCTTGTGACCACAAACCAGAAGATATTGTAACTGTGATTTTCTTACCATATTGACTATATGCGTTCGGATCATTAAATTTTATTATGAAATATTTATTCTCTCCATAGTACTGAACTAAATCTGTTGAATTTATATAAATATTAGATAAAGTAACTTTTTTACTAATAACAATAGTTGCTGCATTAGTTGCATCACAATACCACTTATTTCCACTATAATCAAGAGTTGTTAGGTAAGTTCCTTCCTCAAGGTTTATAACAAAATCAGCTTCGCCATTAGCATCAGTGTTAATTGTGTATTTTTTTATTAAGTTACCTTTATATAATGATAAGGTTACAGATTCATTATTAACACGCCGACCATACATATCACTTAAAACAACCGTGTATATTCCATTTAATGGTAAAATACAATGATGAAATCCTGAAATTATAGTAAAGATTTTTTCAACTTTAATAACTCCTTCACCACTTGTAGAAGCATATATATTATCTCCTACAAACTGGGCTTTAATATTATAAATTCCAGGTAAATAGTTTATAGTTAATTTTGCAACACCATTATTATCTGTTTTTAATATAAATTTATCGCACAATGTTCCTTGAGTTATTGTGACAATAATATTTTCACCACATATTAATGATCCATGAATATCTTTTAAAGTAATATTATAAACATCACCAGCACCATATAATGTAACATCAGGAACAATAATTGTAGAATTAACAGGATTAACTAATATATGGGAAATACTAATTGAATAGGAATACCATGAATCACCTAAAAATTCAGATTTGATTGTATATTCACCTACATCCAAATTTATAATAATTTCACCAGTAGCTTCCTGATTTGTTAAAGAATAAATTTCTCTTAAATTACCTTTAGAATCTATAATAGTAAATTTTATCAGCATGTTGCTTAATTTTTTATCTCCTTCACCAAATAATATAACTTTAAACAAGTTATTTTTACCATAATATGTTTGATTATAACTAATTAAATAAGTATTAGATTTTATTATTTTCATTATAGAAGTAGAATTACATTTTTCGAAAAAACCATTGCCTAAATAATTAATATTTATCTGATAAATACCAACTGGATAATCTACATTAAATTCTGCATGACCATTATCATCAGTTTGAATTGTAAATATCTTCTGTGTATTATTTTCATCAATAATCTCAACAACTAATGTTTGATTAAATATTTTATAACCATTAATATTGATTAAATCAACAACAAAATTATTATTTTTACCTTTAAAAATAACATCTTCCATTATTAAAAGAGTTTTAGTACTTCTAATATCTAAATCTAATAATTGATTATCAATTCTTGCATAGACTTTAAAATCTAAATTTAAATCATAAGTCATGTTTGTATAAGCAGAATTATTTATAAGTAAAGTATTTTCTGGAGAAAGGATTCCTTGGTCAATTTTGAAATACACCATACGAGAAGGCATATTGTGGTTAATTTTACAAATATTACCTTCATCATTATTAAGATAATCTAATGAAGCTTTAATAATAGAATTTGAAACCGATTCAAATGTCATTATGACCCAATTACTTAAAGTTAAAGTTCCAAGGAAAATAAACACTTTATCCGAGTTTGGTTTTTGATTATTCCCCCACCAATTACTAGAATAATCTACATCACCTGAATAAGAATAAATATCATTACCTCCATATTTAGAAGTGTTATTTACAAAAACACAATAATGGGCTTCTTTTGTATCTGCAATAGCCCCACCAAAAGCAGCTTCATTATACATAAAAATAGATTCCAATATACATCTAGCACTAGCTATACCATTACCGATAAATACATTATTATAATCTTTATACAGATTTTTATTCTTAATAAAAACTGAATTATTAATTAAATCAGCATAAACCATACTATTATCATAACGAGATTCAAAATTATTCATAAATATCGAGGAATTAACACTAGTAGCTATGGCTAATTGACCTTTATTATTAATGAATGAACAGTTATCTATAAATCCATAAAAATGTCCATTTTCATTATAAATATCTAATCCAATCCCATTACTTGAATAATAATCATTTTTATCGAAAAATACATTATTTTCAAATGTTGTGTTTTTAATATAAGCATATCTGGAATATAGATCATTATATTGGGAATATCTAAGTTTTGAAGAAGAATAAGTAAATGGATATAAATTTACAATGCCCATTAGATTATTTTGAAATCGAGAGTTATAAATTTCTATTGAAGATAAAATTGGAAATAGTGCATTATAATATTCAGAACCTTTAATAGCCTTATAACATTGAATTCTTTTAAATAAAGAATTTTTAACATTTATTTTAGCAGAACCTCTTAATATTGATCCTGAAATGTCTACAAAATAAGAATCATATATATTAACAATTCCATTATGTTCTATTCCGTTTTGTGTAACAATAACACAATATGAAGTTATATTTGAAAAAGAACAGTTAATAACAGATAAATTTCCGCCATTTAAAATAATTAATGGAACTACATATTCCCTTATCTCAACAGAAAATTTAATATTTTTTAACGACAAAGCACCCCATTCTTTAATATCAAATATACTATAATCATTAGATCTTAATAAAGTTACATTTCCTAATCCAACCATATTTATATTCTTTGTAATTTTAACATTAGAATTCCAATTACTTTTATAAATTCCTTCTAATAAGCAAATAGTATTTCCATTCCCTGCTTTAGAAACAGCATAACTTATTGTCTTAAATGGATTTTCAAAAGTACCATTACCTAAACCATCATGCCCTTCTGGTGAGACAAAATAATTATAGTTAGATAAACCTTTCCCAATCTTAAGAGATAGTCTTTGAAAGTCTACAATAACATAAACATGACAATCAAGATTGTTTCCAATTAAATAATTTGAAAAAATTTTATCAATATTTGCAGATGAATATAAAAAGTTACCATTTTGAGATTCGAATTTTAAATGTCTGTATGGTAAATATTCCCCAGTTCTAAATTCAAATGTAGAATTTCCATCACTCCATTTATTTAATGTTGTTGTAAAAGTTGAATTAGGATTAATAGGAATATAATCAGACCCATATTCAAAAGTAGATACTGCCCAATAACTAACATTAACCTCTTTAAAATATTTATAAGATGGACCAGAATTAATACCCCACCAATTATAAGGTGCATAAAGATGACATTTATAGGCATTTCCAGATATGGATCTTAAAATTACAGAATATGTAATATTAACATACGAACATTCAGTTAAAATATGAGAATTAAAAACTGAATGAATCGCTGTGAAATTTGAATTTGTTACGTGCATTATCGAAATAATATTATCATGATAAAGAAATTTACTTTCATCAATAGACACATTGCAACTATTAAAAATAGATTCAAAAGTAATTTTAGAGTTATAAATACAAACAAATGCATCTTCAAAATTAATGCCATCTAACTTAGAATTATTAATAATAATTGAAGCTATCTTATATGAATTTTCATCATATTTCTTATTTGAAAATAAATTATCAACTTGAGAGTTAATAATACTGATATTATTATAATTATAAACAACATTATTGATATTTGAATGATGAACCGATTTTTTTATTAATTGAGAATTTAATATAGTAGTATTTCCAATATTTGTTAATATTTGAGCCATGTTTAAAGAAACCGCATTAGTAACATTAGTATTTTTAATTATTAAATTTCCTTCATTAAAAAATGCCCCCATTATAGAATTCATATTATTAAATGAAGAATTAGTTACTAACAATGTTCCAAGATTGTTAATAACACCTAATTGAGAATAAGAATCTGTATATCCATTAATAAATTTAATATTATTTAATATTAAAGAGGAATCGGAAGTTATTTTAAAAAATGCATATTTATTTTCCCCATTAATAATAACATTATTTGAAAATGACTTAATTGTTAAATTTTTATTAATTAAAATAAGAGTATTATTTATACCTTTATATTCCCCATCCATTAGAATGATCTTAGAATTATTTCTCGCCATGTCAACAGCACAGTGAATAGATGAAACAGGATTTTGAAAACTTCCATTAGCATCATCACTACCTAATGGATCGACATAAATTTCTTGATTTTCTAAAGAATTATTATTTCCATTAATATCACCTAAATTATATTCAGAATCGAATGATACCTCGGTACTTCTTGTATTATTATCATAAGCACTAACAAAAGCCATTGAAGTAAATAATATAAATATCACAGACAATATTAAAATAAATCTATTATTTAAAATTGAGAACACCTCTATTAAATTAATCTCCAAAAAGAAGAATAATTATTATTCTTCAAATTTACCAACCCCATATTTGCATCCCAAAATTAATAAAGCTAAAATAACAATTATAAATACAATAAAGATCGTTAAAGATCTATCATCATCATACAATTCTTTAATTTTTTTAGTAATTTCATAAGAATTATCCGTTGAAGAACTTGAACCTTCACTATCATCTTGCATACCTCTTTGAGAACTTGATGGAGATGAAGCAGCATTTGCAGTAAAACCTGTGGAAATTAAATTAGGATTATAGTTTGAACTATTTAATCTACTAATACTATTTAAATCAACATTTCCATGAATTTTAGAGTTAATCGAATTAGATGACTTATTTGAATTTGTATTTCCATTTATATTTTGCCCATTATATTTATTATAACCTGGAAGAGTTGAATAAGAACCATCATTACCCCCATTACCACTACCTGGACCTAAATTATTCCCATCACCTGAACCAAAGTATTTACCATTACCCTGATCATTTCCATTATTTCCACCAATTGAAGTTGTAGTAGATGAACTAGTTCCAGTAGATGCTGAATTACCAGAATTACTCCCATTATTATTTGAATTAGGATTAATATAAGGATTATAATTACTAGAGTTAGAACTAGAATTATTTGATTCAATAACTTTTGGATTCCAATCTACCCATTCTTTGTACCATGGTTTAAATAAATTATGATACACATTCCAAACCGAGTCATCAGGTCCAATATGACCATTTGGTAATACCCCCCAATAGTTATATCTCATATCAATAGCATATTTGATTCCATGAGAATGTATTGTAGTTCCAGAAGGTGCAAAATTATTTAGAATATTTGAATCATGAATAGAAACATTTCCAGAGCCGATGTTAAAAGCACCACCAGCATTCAAAGCTTTATTATTAGATATAGTTGAATTATAAATGTTAAAATTGTCTTGAATATGACCATAATGAGTATAAGAATCATATTCAATAGCACCACCATATCTAGCAGAATTATGTGAAATAATTGATCTCATGATAATGAAATTTTTTGAAATATCTAAAGCCCCACCACTAGTTCCAGCACGATTATTATTCAAAACAGAGTCTATTATCTTACCATCATTGGATTTGGCATATAAAACTCCTCCATTATTAATAGCTTTATTATAATAAAATTTAGAAGCATTTATATATAGTTTATTATAAGTTCCATAGATAACACCACCATTATAACCATTGAAATGTTTATAATCATCTAAATAAAGTGGATCATCTTTAAACCTAGTATCATTAGCTTTATTATTATAAAAATAACAATTATCAATATATAAATCAACATTAGAAATAAAATTCGATAGTTGTGTGAAACTATCACACTGAGTAGCTATCACTCCACCAATACTAGCTGAATTATCCATAAATGACGAATTTTTGATTAATATGCAAGTATTTTTTGTATAAATTACACCGCCAGCCCCAATTGGTGAATCACATTCAGATTTATAATGATAAAAATAGTTCTCTTCAATTGACCAACCAACAGAATGCATTAAAATTTTACAAAAGTCTATTGAAATTAATGCTGTGTTATTATTAAAAATAGAATTAATTATAGACAAATTATTTTTTGAATTTGAATAAATAACTCCTCCATGAATTCCTCTGTTATTATAAAAGATAGATGCCTCTATAATAGTTTTACCATAATCAGCTATGACTCCACCACAATGTCCAAAATTATTAAAAAATACAGAAGAATTGATAATTAATTCTCCATTATTTAGAATTGCGCCTCCTTTACCCATATTCGAACAATCAATTGTATGTGCTTTATCAATTAAATTATCCTCATGATATGTTATATTTTGGTTGAACACTGGGTGAGAATTATCAAAATAAGATGAAGAGTTAAATATAGTCACATTATTTATGAATAATTTGCCATTATTAATAAATACTGATCCCCCATCAACATTATAAGCATTAGCAATTAAAAAACCAGAAACAGATAAAGTATTATTTTCAAGTATATTGAATAATTGATTAGCTTGAACATCAATGAATGCCTTACCTGAATTAACAGCAAGGATTGTTAAATTCTTATCAATAGTAATATTAGATTCGTTATAATTTCCATCAAATACATATATAATACATAAGTTTAAACTATTTTCAATAGCTTTTTTAATTGTAGCATAAGGATTATTTATACTACCATTACCAACAACATCACTTCCATTATATGCTACATAAAGATCAAATGGAGAATTATCTTTAACCAAATCAAATGGAGCATATACTGCAAAATTAGCTCGTTTAAAACCATTAGAACTTATTAAATAGTTTTTGACTATCGAATTTGATAAATTCTTATTTGAAATTACTGAAACTGCATAGTCATTATCATTTAGTGAATATGAAATAATATAGTTTTCATTAATTGTATTATTGGATGAATTATTACAATAATATATAGCTGATTGATTGGTGGATTTATTAATTAGAATATTATTATAACTAATACTACTCCATTTTGCATTAGAAGCTAAATATCCACATATTGATGAAGCATTAGCATTTAATATATTTTTATAAATATTATCATAACTTGAACTATTAGAACAAATGAAAATTAATGAATCAGATATACCTAGTATTGCATTATTACTAATTAATGTGAAGTTAGAATTATTAATAGTTATAATTTTAGAGTTAGTTGTATTAAATTTAATATTATTATGTTTTATAATATTTAATAAAGTATTATTGAGATTAATAACTGAAATATCAGTAGAATTAATAAATAACTCATTATTACTAAATAAATTTTTTTCGCCGCCATTAATATTTAATATATGACTTTTTTTGAAGAATTAAAAGCGTTATTTATAATATTAATATTTGAAACATTAATTAAATCAATTGAAGAATTAATAAAAGATGCATTGCAAATAATTGAATTCGAGGAATTATTTTTAAAAATTATAGAAATTGAAGAGGGTAGATTTAAATCATAAGAAGAAATTTTAACTAAATCATTTATAATCAATAATTGATTTTTTGTTAAATTATGAAGTAGCAAAGTACTATTTTTTGTTATAACATTTGAATATAATTCTCCAATCTCATTAAAATAACAGTTATAGTTTTCATTATCAATAATAAATGAATTAAAAGAGGCATTTATGAATCCATCAGTAGTATTGTCAAATATTGTTTTTGAAAAATTAGCATAAATAATATTGGTTGAAATACAAATATTAGATGAATTCTTAAATATTGCTATAGCTGAATTTCCTATACCTAATAAATCTGATATCCCTAAAATTTTAGATAAATTTCCACCAAATACTGAAATGGCATTATTATTAACAGAAATATTGTTAGACCAATATATGTCAATAGCATAAATTCCATTACTTTTACCATATAACTTATTATTTTCAATTGTTGAATTATCCACTTGGCAAAGTTCAATTAAATATGTCATTTGCTCACTATGAATAACAATTTCATTATTTGAAACATTAATGTCAGATAACCTTCCAATCACATTATTAAATACAATACCATATCCATAATTTTTAGAAATAATGTTGATTTTATTAGAAATAAAATTACTTTCAGATAGCGTATCAGTGTAAATAGCTTCTGTACTACCAGAAGAAATCATAATTATTGTATTATCTAAAATATTAACTCCCTTAGATAATTTTTTATTCATTTTATGAGTAAATGGATTAGCTGAAGGAGCATTAATTGCATATGCATAATGTGTTTTTGAATTTACATATATGTTATTACAGGATATTATAATATTTTCACAAACATCTTGAATTAGTATAGTTGAATTAGATAAACTACCTAATTTCTAAATAAATTTGTAATATTATTTTTAGTGACTGTAACATCGTTAACACCATTTAGAATAATAGTTTCTTTATCATGATTAATAAAATTAAAATCGCGGATTAATGAACCACTAGCATCGGCCTCAAAAGTGATTGTGACATTAATCAATAAATTATTCATTTTATTACTAATTACATTGATTTTATCCTGAAAAATTAAGTTTTTATTTGTTAAAAATGTTAAAAATATTATTTTAGTTTTATTTTCTTCAAATTTAAATGTTAAATGTCCATATCTATCAAAATATTTATGATAATTATCATTATTGACAATAATATATGTTGAATCTAAAATAACACCATTAACCATATTATCTTCTTCAACATTAGACAATTCATCAGTTATATCTTTATAAATACCAACACTAGCATTAGTTTCAATAATATTATCCAATATTGTACTATTATAAACTAAACCTTCAATATAAATACCATAACTTTCACTAGTAATTTTATTATTGGTAAATGTATTATTATAATAACGGTAGTTAGTAGATCTAGCTGATAGGACAATACCTATATTTTTGGTATTAATAATATTATTATTTATAATGTTATTATTACCTACTACTGATATACCAGTATCATGTTTGTTATTAATCCTATTATCATGAATATTTGAATAATCACCTTCAATAGCTATTCCTACACCATATTCTTTAATATTTATATAATTATCATAAGCATTAACTTGATTACCAATAAATATTGCATTATAAATATCTATAAAAGTAATATTATTCCTATAAACATTACAAAGTGAATCTCCAATACTTCCAGCCTTAATACCTGATACTAAGCTATTACCTTTTAAAACATTATCATGCACAGAAAAATTACTTCCAAAAACAGAAATACCAATACCACTATCATGTACTTTATTACCATAAACAGAAATATTCTTACCAACTAAATTAATAGCATATGAACCTTTAGAAAAAGTGTTATTTGCAATAACCGTACCATCATGATTTTCATAAACAAATTGTAATAAAATAGACATAGGCCCATTACAAAAACCTTTAAAATCATTAAATGAAATTATATTACCTTTACATAATCCAGAACCACTATAATCCGCATGTCCAAAAGGATTAAAATAAATTAAATTTGTAACAGATGTATCGGAATAACTTAAAACTTCTAAACTATTATGTGAAATTAAATTATAATGACATAACCCCATAACCATATTACAAGTAATATATGTTTTCATATCATTGTAAATAATTCTATTATTACTAGACCAACCCATAGGCATTGCATAAACACCAAAAGCATTTGCAATTCTTATAGTATTATATGAAATAAGATTATTATTAGAATGAGATAACCAAATACCATGTAATTGGCCTACATTTGCACCTAAAATATTTAGTGTACCTTTTGTATTATTAATAGTAAGATTTGTTACAGTAGACCCATCACTTCCTTTAATAAGATGAATAAAACCATTACTAATCTTATCATTAGGAGAAATTGGCATTAATGTAAGTTGACGATCTATAACAAAGGCCCTATTAGAAATATTACCAATTTTTAAAGTATCTCCCTTAGAAATCCCTGATGTATCAATAATTTTCCCTGTTCTAATATTAAAATAATTTTCATAATTATCTTGTGTAATTTCAATTGTTTTAGAGCTCTTTGTATAATTAATCGTAGAATTTTGGTTTAAATCATCAATATTTAAAACATCATCTGAGTTTTTCAAACAATCAACATTAATTTGTGTTTCATTTGATGCAAATGCCATATTTAATGAGAATAAAATAAAACAAATAATAATAAGACAATTACATAATTTCTTATTGATTTTTTCACCACCTTCAAAGTTATTAATCCCCATAAAATCAAGTTTTATTTAAAAAATATAAATAATACATTAATTATGTAGTATTTTCTTATAATAAATATATAAAGTTTATGAAAAACGGGACTGTCAATTTGTTAGGACTTTTTTTTGATTTTCTATCCACCCATCTTTTCTTGTCATGATATAGTCAAATATTCCCTCAGGAGTTCTATAGATTCTTTTTGTGTGTTTATCTAATGTATTTCCGAAGTAATTTTCTATTTTGTTGTTTGTACTATCTAATTTTCCAATATGGTCTTTTTCAAGGAATATTAGATATTTTCTGTAAACTGGGAAGAAATTTTTATTTAAGTAGTCTTGCATCATCTTTGGAAAATTCTTTAATTCATATTTTAATAGTTCTATGTAACTTATTGCTTTTTCAAATGATTGTTGGTGGAATAATTCGTAAAATAATCCAACATATATTTTTATTTTATCAGATATTTCTTCTTTTTTCTTTTTTCTCATTTTTTTGATTTTGTTTTCTGAGATTTTTGTGTTGTTTTTTCGTAATTCTGTTTCGTATTTATCGAGTTCTTCGTTTATTTTTGGTTTTAAGTTGGTTGTCATGTTTTTTATTAGGTAGAATGTGCAGTGTTGGTGTGCAAAGCCTAATTTTATCATTATTTGTTCATAGTCTTCTTTTAAGTCAGTTATTATTGCTTTGCGGTGTTTTAAAGGGATTGATATGTCAATGAAATCGTAAATTATTTTTGATGTTTCTTTTTTGGATATTAGGCATGCTACGGGTATATTATTGATTATATCAAATATATCTAGTCTGTTATATCCATTTTCCTTCATTTCTGACCCATTGGGCATCATATCCATAATATCCTGAGAGTTCTAGTTCTTCGTTTAACCAGTACAGTCCGTCATCAGTTTTTAAAGCTTTTCTAACTGACTCATGTGAAATACTAAAGTTCAATAACGTTTTAAAATCATTTCCAATGTTTCTTAGTGATTTCCATCCGTGTTGTAGGAGTGTTTTTGCTTTGTTTTTCATTTTATTGGAATAATTGCAGAATTTTCCCCAGTATTCAGTGAATTCAACTTGGAACTTCTTTTTACATTTTTTACATTTATATCGCTTAACTTTAAAATTCTAACAGGAGTTCCATCATCCAAATAAAGTAATCTCCAATTATATCCTTTTCTAGAAAATTTTTTAGCACCACAATGTTTACAATAAGGTTCACGTTCTTCAACAATACCCTGACTATTAACAAAGTAATCATCGTCGAGAATAGCACCAATAGGCAAAATTAATTGAGGATAAATTTTTTCATCAAAATCTTTTTCAACCAAAAATCCATTTCGAACTGGATCCTTAAATGCACCGATAAATATATAAGCTTCGCCAACCAATTTAAGATATGGAAGGCATTTAATTTTGCTGTACATATATAATTATTTGTCTTCCATACTATAAATAGTTAATTACACTTAAAATAAACTATAAAAAGTTTATAATCATAAATAATTAATTTTAAAAATTATTGTTAATATATATCAAAATTAAACGATAATATAACGAAATAATTTCATGAAAAATAAAAAAATATAAAAACTAAAAAAAACTAAACCATAACCAATATATAAATTTAACGAAAAATTAAGAAGTAAAAAATTAAAAGAAGGCTGGAAAAAAGACTTTGAAAAAATAAACACTAGATGTTATCAAAAGTCCTAACAATTGACAGTCCCTGAAAAACAGACATTCCTAGAAACTTAATGTGTTTATTCTTAATTTTTTACTAAAATGCTTAGTTTTCAATTATCTTAATTTATACTACCTTCACTTATTATGATATTTTATTAAATAGTTTTAATTTACCTATAATTAATTTTAATAATTAAACATAGTATATTTTAAATATTATTAACTAAAAATATTAATATTGATGATTAAAGTTTTTTAGTTACTGATTAAGTTAATTGGAAGTGAATTGATGTATTCTTCTGATAGATTCATCATAGATTTTTTAAAATATTTGATTGTTTTGAATGTTGGCAAAAATTATTGAGTTTTAGCTTCTGTTCAATTTTAAACTAGGGAAATTAGTGAAATAGAAGAATAATTTCAACTTATGTCTCTTGCATCCGAATAGTTGGATGGTACGTTTAATTTCTTTAAGATTGAATGAAAAATTTCAAATGTGGGAAAACCACCTTTTGACCTTAAGATATGATAAAACTAATTTTTTATGGATATTACTAATAAAATAGAAAACAGTAATTTTCAGAAAAAATTAAGTTGACTACATTGGCAGATAATATGAAAAAACTTACGAAAATTCAAATTTAAAGTAAACATAATACTGATATAAATCATGATAATTAAACAAATTGGCCATAACACACATTAAGTTTCTAGGAATGCATAATTTTACAAAAATTTATTAATTTAGAAAATAAAATTTTAAATATGATTTTAAGCATTATCATACCTACCTACAATGAAGAAGCATGCCTTCCAGTTTTATTAGAAAGTATTAAAAAACAGAGTTTTGACGATTATGAAATTATAGTTGCTGATGCCAACTCAACTGATAAAACCAGAGAAATTGCCGAATCCTATGAATGCATAGTAACTGAAGGAGGATTGCCTGCAGTAGGTAGAAACAATGGTGCTAAAATAGCAAAAGGGGAATATCTATTATTTTTAGATTCTGATTTGAAACTTACTGATGACTATTTAAGAAATGTCATATATGAATTTAGAATGGAACGAGCTGGAATAGCCATTACCCAAATGCTTCCAATGTCCAATAAAGTTGAAGATAAATTATTCCATGATTTTGCTAATTATTTCATGATAAGTGTTGAAAAGATAAAACCTCATGGAGCGGGTTGTTACGGAATTATTGCAAAAAAAGAACTGCATGATGCATGTAATGGCTTTGATGAAGAGCTAACCTTTGGAGAAGATACTGACTACATCGAAAGATTAGCTAGTAAAGAACGCTTTAAAGTATTGAGAAATGCTAAAATTGGTGTTTCAACTAGAAGATTAGAGGAAGAAGGGATTGAAACATTAATCAGACAATACGGTAAAAGTACTGTTAATGACTTTCTAGGAAAAAGGACAGAAGCTGAAGAGATTAATTATAACTTTGATCATGGCCATGAAAGAATATCTGAAAATAAAGCCAACAGATTAAGTGAAGCTAGCGAAAAAATTAATAAAATCAAAGTAGAATATGATGAATCAATTCAAAAAATCAACGCAAGAGCCCGTTTCAGAGTAAGCAAGAACAGGTCAAAAAATGTGGTCTTCTACTGTGTCTGTGGTGAAGGAATGGGCCATGCCATTCGAAGCAGCGTTATAATTGAGAGAATTAAGGAAAAATATGACGTATACCTATTCACAAGTGATAGGGCATATGATTATTTGAAATCCAAATTTGAGAATGTTTATGAAATTGGAGGATTCAATACTGTTTATATTAACAATAAAGTTAATAACCTTCAAACATTGGCCAATGCAATTAAAAGAAATCCGACAAACATAAAAATAGGCTATGAAAACTTATATAAAAAAGCAAGAGAATTAAGACCCAATGTTATTGTTACTGATTTTGAACTTTATGCAACAATGATTTCCAAATTACTTGACATTCCATTGATTAGTTTAGACAATATCCATATGATTACACAAGCCAAAATTAGTTATCCTCCAAATAAACGGATGGAAATGCTTAAAGCAAAAAGTGTAATTAAGGCATATGTTGTTAAGCCAAAAGTGCACATTTTAACAAGCTTCTTTTACCCGCCGGTCAGGTCTAAAAAGAAGGCTGTGATTTACCCCCCGGTTATTCGTGAGGACATACTTAAATTAAAACCAAAAAACGGCAATCATGTAATCGTATATCAAACAAGTAAAGAAAGCGTTAAACTTGTTCGTAGACTAAAAGCTCTAAAGGATGAGCAATTCATTGTATATGGATTTGATGAAGATAAAATTGATGGCAATTTAACTTATAAGAAGTTTAATGAAGATGAGTTTTATGACGATTTAGCGTCTTCTAAAGCTGTAATTTGTAATGGCGGATTTACATTTATTTCCGAAGCAATTTCACTGAAAAAACCAATCTATTCAGTTCCGGCTATTGGAAACTTTGAACAGACCCTTAATGGATATTATGTAGAACGTTTAGGTTATGGAGAATACCATGAAGTAATGAATGCTCCTAGAGTTAAAAACTTTTTGAGAAAGCTTCCAACATATCAAAAGAGACTTGCAAAAGTTAAAAATAAAAATAATGATGGAATCGTAAAAGAGTTAATTTATAGAATAGAAAAATATTCAATATGATTAAAGATTAGAAAGATCTTTAACCTTAATTGAATCTGAAACTTCTTTTAATAAGTTAATATCATCACCGATAATGATAAAATCAACATCCCCATGATTAGAGACATATTTATAAACAGTTTCATTTTTAACAACTGAAGAATAAATATGCTCATCAGTTGAATTTGAAATAGGTATCGAATTATTTCCAAGCAATACATCTGTTAGATTTTTATTAATAATGATTCCAGAAAGATTACTGGAATATTTGCCTGTATTCCGATAAAATTTCATCCCATTGGCTTCGTATTCAACTGTGAAATTAGAACCTTCCGGGACATCGGCATTGAAAAGTGTGAAGTCCTGTGTTTTTAAAGGAATTTTTAAAGAATCCCCACTAACATCACCACCTGGTTGATTTGAGACGATTAAATATCCTCCAACAACGATAAGTAGGACTGCAACAATGAGAACCACTAAACTTGATTTATCCATTATGAAATCCCCAATATAAAAAAAAGAAAGATTAATAAAGTAATAGATTCATTAATCCAAGGCAAATTATAAAGTTACACCCATTTCTAATTGTTCAGTTAATTCTTTGTATCTATTACGGATTGTAACTTCAGTAACTCCTGCAATATCCGCCACATCTCTTTGAGTTTTTCTCTCACCGAGCAAAACAGATGCAATATATAATGCGGCTGCAGCTACACCGGTAGGTCCTCTTCCTGAAGTCAATCCTTTTTCCATCGCTTTTTCGATGATTTCAATAGCTTTGGATTGGGCTTCACCTGAAAGTCCAAGTTCTGATGCGAACCTTGGCACATAATCTACAGGAGAAGTTGGCGGCAGTTTAATATTCAATTCACGAGTTAAGAACCTATAAGTTCTTCCAACTTCTTTTTTAGTTACGCGAGAAACTTCTGCAATTTCATCTAAAGTACGCGGTACATTGCAACGTCTGCATGCAGCATATAAAGAAGCAGCAACTACACCTTCAATACTTCTTCCCCTAATTAATTTATTGTCTACTGCACTTCTATAAACAACACTTGCAGCTTCCCGCACGCTTCTTGGAAGCCCGAGTCTTGAAGAATCACGATCAAGCTCACTTAAAGCAAATGCCAAATTCCTTTCAGTAGCTCCGGAAATTCTGATTTTTCTTTGCCATTTCCTTAACCTATACCATTGAGCCCTGTTTCTAGCAGGAATATCACGACCGTAAATATCTTTGTTTCTCCAGTCGATCATTGTACTTAAACCTTTATCATGAATAGTGTAAGTAATTGGAGCCCCAACTCTTGTACGTTTATCTCTTTGTTCATGGTCAAATGCCCTCCATTCAGGACCCATATCTACAAGATTTTCATCAATGACTAACCCGCAACGAGCACATACTACTTCTGCCCTTTCATAGTCACCAATTAATTCTTCTGAACCACATTCAGGACATATTGTTTGTTTTGAATCATCATAAACTCCTCTTTGTCTTTTATCCTTTAAATCATCGATAATTCCGGTTTTAGGAGATTGTTTTATTTTTTGTGTCATGATTTCATCCTCCTTTTTCTAGGTTTTTTGGATTTTGGTTTGGATACAAATAATTTTTCGCCACAATTTTTTTCTATTTTCCTTCTATTTGCAGATTTAAACAGACGAATAGAAATGTATGGTTTCTTAGTAGGTCCAAAAACATAATTGACCTTCCCTATTCTGTTTTTATTACTGTCAAAAACAATCCCTCCTGGCGAAGGTGTTTTAGTGGACCTTGCTATTAATTTTCCAGAACTTGCAATATGCAAACTGTTTCCTAAAAATTTCATAAAATCAATCTTAAAGTCAAATCTGTATCATTTATATATTTAGAGAAAACTAGTATATAAAGCTATCGATATACTTATATACAAACATTGATTTTTATTTAAATGTTTTTCTATTTGAGTCCGACAATTTCGGCTAATGTTTTTCCATCTGCAATATCATCAATAATCTTAGATTCCTTTAGTTTAACTCCCAAAACAGCCACCATTGTTTGAACAAATAATTCATGAGGAATGACAACAATACCGCTCTCATCTGCTATAATGAAATCACCAGGGTTAATTTTAACTCCTTCAACTTCAACACTTTCATTTAAAGTTCCCAAACCTAAAGCAGAACCTGCATTAGGACAGAAATTAGAAGCAAATACCGGATAATCAATATATAAAAGTGCATCTAAATCTCTAGCTGAGCCATAAATCACAGTTGCTTTAATGCCATTATCTTTTGCACAAGTGGATGCAAGTTCGCCCCAAATAGCTTTATCATCCAAGTCAACTTTAAAAAATAATATATCTCCAGGATTTGCAGCATCAATAGCCAGTGCGGAAGTCCCCCAGTCATCACTAGAGGTTTCAGCTGTGAAAATAGATCCGAAAACCTTTTGATTATTAATCGGCCTGATAGATTGAATTGTCCCTGACCTTTTAGAAATGCCATTATATGCATCTGAAACTTGACAAGCGGAAACATTTTCAAGCAAGGACATTAAATTAATATATTCATCATAATTCTTACCATTATATCTTAAATCATCAATTGAAATATTGTTTAAGTTAATTTTATTAACATCCACACGTTTGTTTAAATTTTTATTTTTATTTAAAACATCTTTCGGACTTATTGTCATGACTTCACCACTATACTATACTATATCAAACATGATTAAAATACATTTCATAGATTATATATATTAGTTTAACCAAAATATTATGTAAAGTATTGAATTTAATACTTAAAAATTATTATATACTCATAGAGTTTACATATATTATTCATTATTATAATTAATTAATTTATTCAATAAAGGGAGAAAATTATTATTAGGAAAATTTAAGGTTTAAACAAAAGTTATAATTTAAAATAACACAATAATATAAGAAAAATACAGTAAAAACCTAATATTAAAACTCTCACAAATGTATAAACTCTTTTTTAGTATATATAATGTTAAAAGACCACATTATCGTGTAATTTATGCAAGTTAATCACCTAAAAATAATTTCAATTTTTAGCAATTACATAAATTATCCCGATTAATAAGCTTAGGAGGCTTAAATATGGGAAAAGGTGAAGAATTAACAACAACAAAATATTTAATCCACGCTCAAATTACAGCTAATGGTATTGTTGAAAAACCAGATGTTGTTGGTGCTGTCTTTGGGCAAACTGAAGGTTTACTTAGTAATGATTTAGATTTAAGAGAACTTCAAAGAACCGGAAGAATCGGAAGAATCCAAGTTAACATCCACTCAAACAGTGGAAGAGCAAAAGGAGAAATCGTGATTCCATCTAGTTTAGATAGAGTTGAAACCGCCATTCTCGCTGCATCACTCGAAACTATCAATAGAGTAGGCCCTTGTGAAGCAGAAATACGCACAACAAAGGTTGAAGATGTAAGGGCTGTTAAAAGAGAACAAGTTGTTAACCGTGCAAAAGAAATTTATAAAAACATGGTTGAAAGTGTTGGCTCAACTAGCATGAGAATGATTGAAGAAGTAAGAGAGGCGATGAGAATTCATGAAATATCCGAATACGGTGAAGATCGCCTACCCGCTGGACCCAGCATCAACACATCAGATGCAATTATTGTTGTGGAAGGTCGCAGCGATGTTTTAAACTTACTTAAATATGGAATCAAAAATACCGTAGCTGTTGAAGGAGTAAGTGTGCCTCATTCAATTGGAGAATTAAGTAAAAAAAGAACAACCACCGCATTTGTTGATGGTGACAGAGGCGGAGAACTTATCTTAAAAGAATTACTCCAAATTGGTAAAGTAGACTATATTACCCGTGCTCCCAGAGGAAAAGAAGTAGAAGATCTCAAAAAAGAAGAAGTGCTAGTTGCACTTAGAGATAAAGTCCCTACCGCACAATTCTTAGCTACAACCAACATTTTAAATGATTCTAATAACAATCACAAAAAAGAAAATAACCGAAATAATAAAAAAAATCATAAATACAACCGCAACGAAAAACAACAACCCCAAGTAAAGGAAGAAGTTGAAATCGAAGATGATGAAGTTAGCTTAATGAAGGATATGCTAAAAGAATTTGAAGGAACTGGTTGCGGAGCTATTTTGGATGAAGCATTAAATATGACCAAAGAGGTTGAAGTAGAAAATATTTACGACGAAATTAGAAATATTGAAGAAACCGCAGATACAGTTATATTTGACGGTGTAATTTCACAAAGACTTGTTGATGTAGCATCTGAAAAAGGAATTAAAAAATTAGTTGCTTTTAAATCAATGAACATAGTTAAAAAACCACTTGATGTTAAACTTATAACTATTGATTAAATGGAGAATGAAAATGAATATAGACATAGATAACTACTACAGCACTAGGAAAGATGCATTTGAAAGAATCCATGATGCTAGCACAATTACTAAAATACTCATGTCCTTAATGATGGCATGTTTTACAGGCATTATGGCTCAAATCATTATTCCTCTTCCATGGACCCCTGTTCCAATTACTGGTCAAACATTCGCTGTACTTTGCTCTGGTTTGATATTGGGTAAGAGATATGGATGTTTAAGCCAAGTATTCTATTTAATTTTAGGTATTGCATTTATTCCATGGTTTGGAGGAATGGCTGGAGGACTTGAAGTGGCTTTAGGTTCCACTGGCGGATTCTTTATAGGATTTATAATTGCAGCTTACTTTGTTGGATCAATTACTGAAAAATATGCAAAAGCACGTAATTTTACAAAAATGGCCATTACAATTGGAATTGCAAACTTTGTATTAATTTACATTCCAGGTTTAACAGGTCTTGCATTATCACTTTCCTCACAAGGAATGGCCTTTGGATTCATGGATCTTTTAATGATGGGTCTCATTCCATTTATTGCAGGAGATATTGTAAAAATATTAGCTGCTGCTAGTGTATCTAAAGTATTTTTACCAAAAGACTAAAAAAAGGTTTAAAACCTTTTTCTTTTTTTTATTTTTGATTTAAATGAAATTAACTTTAAGAGGACATCACCTATTATGTCTTAAAGGTTTTCAAGGTTATGGCTATGATGAAAACTTTGTAAAGAATATGATTGAAGTTAATTCTAAAAGAAAGTTAAGCACTACAACTGTTTCGCTTACAAATAAAGCAGATGATTTATGTTCCCATTGTCCGAATTTAAAAGAGGACATATGTGAAAATAAAGTGCAAAATGAAACAATTATCAAGATGGATGAAGAAGTGTTAAAAAAAATTAGCAGAACAGAATATAATTCCGTAGAATTATTTAAAAAAGTAGATGAAATATATAACACAAAAGAAAGCGTTTCTAAAATCTGTTTTAATTGCATGTGGCATGAAAAATGCTTATTTTATCAAAAATTATCAGATAAGCATTCCTAGAAACTTAAGGTTTTTCTTCTTTTTCATTCTATTTTTTGCTTGTTTTAATTGATTCCGCCTTCCTTAACCATACGGCAAATATCCAGATTTCCAATATAAAGATTATATTGTTCGTGATTTGACGGAGGCATAGTTTATCTGCCAATCAAATAACCGATAGATTTAAATAGTACCTAATAAATACATATTAAATGTTGTATACAGTACAATATTAATAGTCCCGTAGGGTAGTGGTAATCCTTCTAGGCTTTGGACCCGGAGACGGCGGTTCGACTCCGCTCGGGACTACTAAAAACTTTTTTTATGGATATTTTTATGGAAAAGCTATTACTTATTGGAATTGATACAAGAAGCATGCTTAAAAGTGCATTAAAATTAGATTATGATATCTACTCAACTAGCTATTTTTCAACTTCAGATACACCAAAAACCAAAAACCAAAAAATTATTTTAAAAGAAAATGATGGTGAAAGCTGTGGAATTTTTGAAGATAACTTTAATGGCAAAAGTATTATAGAGTTATCAAAGGATTACATTGACGAAGTTGACTATATCATACCAATTTCAGGCGTATCTCCAGCTGATTTTAAAAAAAGAGATCAGAAAAAGATTCTGGGAACTAAAGATGTTGAAAATATTGAAAATAAATACAAGTTTTACAATACCATTAAAAATGAATTTTCGACTCCGCTGACTTTTAATATAAATGATATAGATGAAGCTTTTGAAATAAATAAAAATTACCCAGATATTCAATTTATTTTAAAACCCATTCAAGGAAATGGAGGGTATGATATAAATCTTTTAAATAACAGCAAGGATATCGAATTTAATTGGACTAAATTCATCATGCAGGAATATGTTTCTGGAGTGAATTTAAGTTCATCAGTTTTATCTACAAAACACGATTCAAAAACAATTACAAATACCAGATTGCTTACAATGAATGATTTTAAAAACAATTATGATTTTAGATACATAGGAAATATCTTACCTTTAAGTGAAAAGTCAATAATGAGAGAAATTAAAAATTTTGAAAAACTAAATGAAGAAATGGAAGATACCTCAGAGAATATTGCTAAAAAATTTAAATTAATTGGATCAAATGGCATAGATTATATCCTTAATAAAAATGGATTGCATGTTATTGAAGTAAATCCGAGACTTCAAGGCACCTTTGAATGTGTTGAAAAAGCATTTGGAATAAATATGCTTGAAGCACATATTAAAGCATGTAAAGGTGAAATTATTGAAATTCCAAAAGCTAAATATTATGCTTATAAAAAGATAATTTACAGCAAAACCAGAATGAAATACTACACCCTTGATTTAGACAACATTTATGACTTGCCCCATGTAGGTTCAATCACAGAAAAAGATGAACCATTGCTTACAATAATTGACAAAAATATTGATTTTGAAAAGTTATATAAAAAAGTAGAATTAACAAGTAAAATAGTCAATGAAGCATCTATAAAATACCAACTAGATAAAGAATAAACAATATTACACCAATTGTTATTAAAAAAGTAGTTGCAACCATTGCATAAGTAATCCACATGAATAATTTAGCTTTATTATCTGGGTCATTCATAAATTGGTCAATTGGATTTCTTTTCATTTATAAAACCTTTATCGAATTTTCTAGTAAAAAAAATTTTTTACAATAACTAAATAAAATAATCTTTTTTTAAAAATAACAAATTATCAGAACTTAAAATAAAAAAATAATAAAAAATAAAAGAAAATGAAGAAAATTAAGAAAATTAAGAAAAATTTAAGCTTATGCATCTTCAGCTTCTTTAGCTGCAGCTGCTGCTTTTTCATTTTTCTCAATAGTTGATCTAATCATTTTCAATCGAACAAAGTTTTCCCTTTCCATTTCTTGGAGTCTCATATCAATATAGTTTTCAGTATTTTTGAATCTTGGAATCATAATATGTTCTAAAGCATTTACCCTACGTTTAGTAGCTTCGATTTCTTCAGCAAGTAAGAAAATTGTTTTTTCTACTTCACCAAGTTCGATTAAATACTTAAGTGATTCCTCAAATTTCTTTGCAGCTTCATCTAATTGAATAGTAGTGTCAGAAAAACTATAACCTCTGTCAATAATGGATCTTTCTTCCATTTTAACATTAGTTACAGGTACTGCTACACCCATAACACTTCTTGATGCAATATCTACATCAATGGATTCTTTAACTGATAAAGATGCTTTTCTTACAGCTAAATCCCCCATAGCAATTTGAGCTTCAACTAAAGCATCATTTGCTTCTTTAAGACTTAATTCTGCATTTTCACGAATACCTTTGACACGATCCAAGATATCAAAAAACTCTTTGATTAAAGCATCCCTTTTTTCTTTAAGTAAACCATGCCCTTTAACAGCTAGTTTAGTTCTATTCTTAAGGGATAATAATTCCATACGAGTTGGATTAATTCCATCTATAATATCTTGTGCCATTTAATCACCTACATTACTGTAATGAGATTATTCATCTTTTGGAAGGTATTGTTCAATGAATTCTTCTTTAACCCTTTTGAGTTCTGTTTTAGGTAAAATTTTAAGTAAATTCCAACCAAGGTCAAGAGTTTCAAAGATAGTTCTATCTTCATCTTTACTTTGAGTAATAAACTGATCTTCAAATGCTTGAGCAAACTCTAAGAATTTTTGATCTCTTTCAGTAAGTGCCTCTTCCCCTACAACTGCAACAAGGTCTCTTAATTCACGACCTTCTGCATATGCAGAATAAAGTTGGTCAGATACACCACTGTGGTCATCACGAGTTTTATCTCCTCCGATACCACCACTCATCAAACGGGAAAGTGAAGGAAGTACATCTACAGGAGGATAAATACCCTTCCTTGAGAGTTCCCTACTTAATACAATTTGTCCTTCAGTAATATAACCGGTTAAATCAGGAATTGGGTGAGTAATATCGTCTTGAGGCATAACTAAAATAGGCATTTGAGTAATTGAACCTTCTTTACCATCAATACGTCCTGCTCTTTCATAGATACCTGCAAGGTCAGTGTACATGTATCCAGGATAACCTCTTCTTCCAGGCACTTCTTCCCTTGCTGCGGAAATTTCCCTTAAAGCTTCACAGTAGTTAGTCATATCAGTTAAGATAACTAATACTTGCATACCTAATGTAAATGCATAGTATTCAGCAGTAGTTAAAGCCATTTTTGGAGTTAAGATTCTTTCAATAGCAGGATCGTCTGCCAAGTTCATGAATACTGTTAATTTTTCTAATGCTCCAGTACGTTCAAAGTCTCTCATAAAGAAGTTAGCTTCTTCGTTTGTAATACCCATAGCAGCAAAAATTACTGCAAACTCATCATCTGCACCTAATACTTTAGCTTGTCTTGCAATTTGTACAGCTAAGTCGTTGTGAGGTAAACCAGATCCTGAGAAAATAGGAAGTTTTTGTCCTCTTACTAATGTGTTCATTCCGTCAATGGTAGAGATACCAGTTTGAATAAATTCTTCAGGGAATTCACGAGAGGCAGGGTTCATAGGAGCCCCATTAATATCTAATTCTTCATCAGGAATTATTTCCGGCCCGCCATCAATAGGTTTGCCAATACCGTTAAAGATACGACCCATCATATCTCTGGATACGCCGATTTTTGCGGTTTGACCAGTGAATCTGGTTTTAGTATCTTTAGTGTTTAAATCATTAGTTCCTTCGAATACTTGGATAACAGCAACATCTTTAGTTACTTCAAGAACCTGTCCACTTCTTTTTTCACCAGTTGGTGTTTCAATATCTACAATTTCATTGTAACCAACGCCTTCTACTCCTTCAACAACCATTAAAGGACCTGAGACTTCAGATACAGTAGTATATTCTCTTGTTTTAATATTTGTATTCATTTTTAAGCCTCACTGCATTGTTTGGTAATTGCGGATTGAATCTCTTCAATTTTTGCATCGAATTCATCTTGTGGGATGTATTTCATTTTACCGATTTCTTCTTTAACAGGTAAAGCTACAATATTTACAATTGGAACTCCTCTGTTAACTGCTGCAAGAGAATCTTTGTAGAATAATAAAATGGTCTTTAACATTTTGTATTGTTTGTCAGGAGCACAATAAGTATCTACATCATCAAATGCATTTTGCTGCAAGAAATCTTCTCTTAACATACGGGTAGTTTCTAAGGTAGCTTGGTCAGTTTCAGGTAATGCATCAGGACCAACTAATTGTACAATTTCTTGTAACTCAGATTCCTTTTGTAATAATCCCATAGCTTGGTCACGAGTTGCTCTCCAATCTGCTGCAATGTTTTCAGCCCACCATCCTTCAATACTGTCCACATATAATGAGTAACTTTGTAACCAGTCAATTGAAGGGAAGTGACGTTTATCTGCAAGGGATGCGTCTAACGCCCAGAACACTTTACAAATACGTAATGTGTTTTGAGTAACGGGTTCGGATAGGTCCCCACCAGGAGGTGATACTGCACCAACTACAGAAATAGAAGCTACATGTGGTTCAGTACCGATAGTCTTTACTCTTCCAGCTCTTTCGTAGAATTGAGCTAATCTGGATGCTAAGTATGCTGGGTAACCTTCTTCCCCAGGCATTTCTTCTAATCTTCCAGAAATCTCCCTCATAGCTTCAGCCCATCTTGAAGTTGAGTCTGCCATAAGTGCCACATCGTAACCTTGGTCACGGTAGTATTCTGCAATAGTAATTCCAGTATATACACATGCTTCCCTAGCCGCTACTGGCATGTTTGAAGTATTTGCAATAAGAACTGTTCTATCCATTAATGGATTACCAGTTTTAGGGTCGTCGAGGAATGGGAATTCAGTAAGTACTTCAGTCATTTCGTTACCACGTTCTCCACATCCAATATATACAACGATATCTGCATCTGCCCATTTAGCTAATTGCTGTTGGGTAACAGTTTTACCTGATCCGAAAGGACCCGGAATAGCTGCTGCTCCTCCTTTAGCTACTGAGAAGAAAGTATCTTGTGCTCTTTGACCAGTTACTAATGGTACGTCCGGATCTAATTTTTCAATATATGGACGGCTTTTTTTAACAGGCCATTTTTGGAGCATCTGAACTTTTTGACCAGCTACTTCAGCGATGTCTTCAAGAATAGTATATTCGCCTTCAGCTGCAATTTCAGTTACTTCACCATCTAATGAAGGCGGAACCATAATTTTGTGTAAAACAGCAGTTGTTTCTTGTACTTCACCAAGAACATCCCCGCCTTTTACTTTGTCTCCGACTTTTGCTACTGGTTTGAATGTCCATTTTTTCTCCTTGTTTACTGAATCTACATCAATACCTCTTGCAATGAAATCACCAGATTCTTCTCTGATGATTCTTAAAGGCCTTTGAATTCCGTCAAAAATAGAACTCATTACACCTGGAGCGAGTTCTACTGATAATGGACCACCAGTACATTCAACTACTTCACCCGGCTGAATACCGGCTGTTTCTTCATATACTTGGATAGTTGCGGTGTCACCTTCAAGCTCGATGATTTCTCCGATAAGCTTTTCGTTACCTACCATTACCATCTCAAGCATCTGAGCCCCTCTCATACCATCTGCGACAATAACAGGCCCAGCAATCTTAATAATATTTCCTTCAATAATCATTTAACCATCTCTACCCCGATAACTCTTTTAATAAGGTCGTTAATTTGATCAGATGATCCTTCTGAGGACCCATCTTTATCAGGTATTTCAATTATCATTGGTAAAACACTTGAACCAATTTTTCTATTAATATGATCTCTTATTTCATTAGCCATTAATTGAGTAATGATAATAATTGAAATTTCATCATCTAAAAATTTATCAAAAGCTACAATAGCTTCTTCTGAAGTAGTAACAACTTCAGCTTTTTTGACACCACTTAATCTAAATCCTGAAACAGTGTCAATATCACCCATAACTGCGACTGAACTCATATTAACATCTCCATTATTTTAGAATTTGGGAAGTCCGCTTCTCTTTTTGCTCTTGCAATAATTTTTAAATTCTTAATTTCGTTTTCTTTTTGATTTAAATAACCAATAATTGGACCAATACCCAATGGTTTTTTAACAGCTAAAGATTTTGAGTATTCAGAAGCGTAAACATCTAATGCTTTTTCAAATACAGCAACTGAACCAGTTTCGTTATATACTGGGATTACATCAGATAATACTTCTGCATATTTTGTTCCTTCCAAACCAGAAACTACATTTGTAACATCTGGAGATTCCATTAAATCTTTAAGTTTCCATTCACGTAATTGGTATCCTTCTTCTAATATATAAGGGGAAATCGCATCATAATCAAGGTCATCTTGTTTTGCCCTTATAATCAGTTTAAGATTAGTTACATCAACTTGAGTTCCAACATATGCATATAAAATCTGTTTATTTTCGTCTGAAGGAACATCAGAAGAATGTAATAATTTGCCTAAATAATATTTATCTAAAGCAGATTCTAATGGGAGAATCATATTAGTATCTTCGTATTGTGGAAGAGCATCTTCTAAAACTGCTGCATATTCAGTATTATCTAAACTGGATATAATGTCAGTTACACTTTCAGCATCAGCTAATGATTCTAAGTCGTCATATAATGATCCACAAGGAATTAACAATTCTCTTGTCTCATCAGATGTAAGACCAACTTCCTTAGAAGTTAAAAGACTTTTAATATTGTCGATGTCAGCTTTTTTAGACATTACAACAAAAGGGTCCTTAATATCTTTAGGAGCCAATCTTGCAACAAAATCATAAGTGTTAGCACGTTCTACGTCTAATGCCTTGTCAAGTGGATATTCATCTAAAACGTCAGCATATTCAGAAACGCCTTTGAGATAATTTTCAACTTCTTCAACGTCGTTGGTTTCAACGAGTTCAGAAATCTGTTTCTCATCAAATAATCTTCCTTTTCTAGCTCTTACTCTTGCACTTGGATTAAGATAAGGATAAATGTCCAAAATTGGTCTGGATGTAATGATTACAACTACTGCACCAACAACAAGGACTGCTAAAATACAGAATACAAGAAATGTTTCTTGTGTAAGTCCAACAGAACTTATTAAGGTCGCAATTCCATCTGCCATAATTTATCCTCCTAATTATTTAAATAATACTTCAGCAACTTCACTACGTAAGATACTTTTAAATCTATCTAATCTTGCTTCAATTGTGTTATTTACTTCTATATCTCCATTAATGGTTTTTAAAACAGCACCACCCATGGCATCAATAGGTTCACCTAATGTAAACTTGATACCTTCTAATTCAAAAGAGTCTGAACCTTGTGAAGATAAGTCTTTTTTAAATTTATTTGTATCCGCTTCATTTAATTGAATAATTAAATCATCACTACCGATTTCCTCAGCAGCTTCTTTAATCATTTTACTTAATGAATCTTCGTATTCATCATCACCAGAAGAAGCTTTACTTTTTAGCTCACCAATAGCTTGATTGAATGCGGCTTCAATTACTTCTTCTTTAGCGCCTAATTCTGCCCTACGAGCATTCATCTTAGCTTCAGAGATAATTTGCTGATATCTCATGTCAGATTGTTTTTTACCGTTTTCTAAAATTTTAGTTTTTTCAGCTTCAGCACTTTTTTCTGCTTTTGCTTGAATAGCTGAAACTTCAGCATTTGCATCTTGAATGATTAAATCAGCTTTCTCCTGGGCTTCAGACATAATACTTTCAACAATTTTACTTGTGCCTGAGCTCATATAAATTGCCTCCTAAGCTGCGCCTAAGATTCCACCGAATACCATAAGTAAAATAGCAATCAAGAAACCATAAATAGCTTGTGTCTCTGGTAATGCAGAGAAAATAATACCACGAGCAAACATATCATTGTCTTCTACAATAGCGCCAACAGAGGATGCTGCTGCTATACCTTGACCCATACCTGAACCTAAACCAGCAAAACCAATTGATGCACCTACACCGATTGCTACAATACCTGCTTCGGTTGTTAATCCTTGTCCTTGACCTAATAATCCTGAAAATACTAATAATAAGATTGCAACCAAGAACCCATAAATAGCCTGAGTTTCTGGTAATGCAGAGAAAATAATACCTCTTGCAAACATGTCATTGTCTTCTGCAACTGCCCCTACAGAACCAGCAGCTGCCATACCTTGCCCTAAACCGGAACCTAATCCAGCAAATCCAATTGCTACTCCAGCACCAATAGCTGCTAAAGCAGTACCTAAAGCAATTTCTACCATATTTAATTCACCTTTGAAATAATATTGATTTTTAAATTTAATTTAAGATATAAATGAAAAATTTTTAATTTTTAAGTTTTGTAAATGTCCTATTTGCTTTGAAAGCTTCAAATTTACCTTTACCTTCCATAAAGAATTGTGAAAAGAACTCAACATAGTTAAGACGTAAAGCATTAATAAATGCACCCAATACCTGGAAAGCGAAGTTTGCAATATGACCACCAATGAATACGATTATTGCCAGTACAATTCCTGCAAACGGAACCATATTATTAACCATAACTGATAAGATGTTTACAGTCATAGCAATACCACCAGTAGCTAAACATAATGCTAAAAGACGTGCGTAGGATAAAATATCTCCCATATAACCGAATATATCCATAACACCATAGGCACCATTAGCCCATACTAACATTCCAATAGTTGCAAGTATTAAGATTCCACCTAAAATCATGCATATCATACCGATTCCAGGCATCATAAATCCTAAAGCAAGTAAGATAATACCAGCTTCGAAAACAAACCAACAAATTTGAGAACCTATTGCCTCTTTAACATTTCCGTATCTTAAGTTGTTAATAGCACCTAAGATAAATCCGATGTTGGTGTATAACAGACCAACTGCAATAGCTATTAATAAAATAGTATCTGGATGTACAAATGATTCAACTGAACCATAAACTGTTGGTAAACGGAACCCAACTATTCTTTCTGGAAAATCTCCAATGAAACCATTAGTTATCAAACCCAGTACACAGGCCCACAGACCAGACCAGATTAAAATCCAACCAAATGCGTTCATAGATTCCTTAACTTTACCCATTCCCCTAATTAATACTACACCAAGAGCAGATACAACTAAACCATAAACTGCATCGGTTAAACAGAAACCGAAGAAAAATGGAAATGTTATTGCAACAAATATAGTTGGATCCATTGCATTGTAACGTACTGGAGAGTACATATCTACAAGGAATTCGAAAGGTTTTGCATACCATCCATTTTGTTGTAAAACTGGGACACTTTCATCATCCGTACCTTCAACCTCTACTGTTTCAAAGGCACAATGTCCATCGGAACTTATTTCAACTAATTGTTCAACTTTTACAGTATCTTTTATAGGTACCCATGCTTCAAGGACGTAAGCATCTTTAGTTTGAACAAATGAGGAAAGTATTTCATTTTTTTCTTTTTCATTTTCTAATTGTTCTTTGAGTGCTAATATGTCATCATCCCATTGTTCTGCAACTGCTCTTAACTCAGTTTTAATAGAGCTGCGTTCAGATTCAATGGTTAATAACCTTGCATCAGCATTTGAAATAATTTGTTGAGGATATCCTTCAACATCACCTACTTCAATTCTCTCAAAGTCGAATTTGCGAAGAATTGAATAAACATCATCGCTAAATTCATTTAATGTTACTACGACGATAATTTCTCCTTCTTTATCATCCATAGGAACAGTAAAAATATCTAATTCATCTGTCAAGTTACTTAATTCATTTTTGATTTCTGAAGCAGATTCAGCATTAATCCTTCCAACAGTAGTAGAAGTGTACTTTGAATCTTTTAAGTCAGCTAAATCCATGTCAAAATTATATAAACGCTTAGCCAAACTTTTATTAGACTTGAGTTCACTTGTTTCAGCGTCGAGTGCGGCAAGTTTTCCTTCTATAACATTTGTTTTAGCTTCCACCTGGGATAGAGTGTCTTCGGCTTTTTCAATAAAAGCTTCAGTGTCTAACCTATCAACTTCTTTTTGAACAGGTAAATCTGGACTAATAAAAGACATCAATGTATCTTTTAACCCATGGCCTTCTGATAAAGAATTTCCTAATAGTTCAGATATACCGTTTGTTTTCATGAGAAGTGAAGATAATTTACCAGTGTATGGAGTAGCTTTAGCAGGAGTTACTAATTCCGCTAATTCAGGATCTTGCTGAATGCTGTCAGAAATATCACTGATTTGTATAAGTCCTGATTCGTGGAGAGCATCCACTGTAGGCGCTACATACTTATCCAGTGTAACAATTCTAATTTTGCGCATTCTAGCTGTCTTGAACATATAATCTCACACTACATAATATTATTGACAATAATAGAAGCCGCTTCTTTAACATTTACCATAGCTTTGTCTTTTAAGGCCTTAACCTCAACTTTAGACTGCTCAGCAATTGTTTGTGCTTCTTTTTTAGCTTTATCTTCTGCATCAAAAACAGTATCTTTAGCATCGTCTTCAGCTTGTAATTTGGCTGTTGAAATAATTTCATCAGCTTTAACTTCTGATTCAGCAATCATATTTTTAGATTGAGCTTCTGAATCAATAATAAGTTGTTCAGCATCGGATTCAGCTTTTTTTATCATTGCGATTGCGTCTGATATCTCTGCCATAATTAATCACCATGGTATATCTATTTTTGTTGAGTAATATATATATCTTTTACTATCCATTTTGTTTAGAATTCGTAAAATTTAATTTTAAATAAATAAAAGTTATTAAAAGATAATAATTAGATAGAAATAGTTAATAAAAAAAAGAATAACAGATAAATAAATTATCTATAAAACCATTTTAATATACTAAGCGGTAATTTTTGCAAGTAAGCAAGAATTGCTATTACAATGATGATTATACCGACTATTGCAAATTCCAAATTGTAAGGATAGGCAAGTAACATATAACCACTTACACCAATAACAATACCTTCAAAAAAGAACACCGCTTTAGTCCAACTTGGATTAAATAATATTATCAAGTATGCAGCAGCAATTAAAATTAATATAATTACAGAGGTCAAAACTTCATTTGTAATAGGTTGATGTCTCAAGAATGGAGAAATTGCCCAAACAATTAACATTAAAGCCAACATTACACCTAATAATTTAAACATTTTAACATTAGCCATAATAACAGTTTAAACTTCATAATATTTATATCATTTTACACCAACTAATGTATATGGAGCGAGCAGTTTGGATAATTTTAAATAAAAATTTTTCACTTACATTAGATGGTGAAATAAAAAATGGAAATGTAATTGATAAAAAATTCTCACCGGGCAATGATATCTGGACAGAAGAGATTCCTCGTTTAGGATTCAGTAATGAACAAGTTCAAAAAGATTACGATGAGTTTAATTCAGATTTATTAGCATTATTTTCAGAACCTAGTGTAAATGAAGTCCTTATTGATGCTAAACTTGGTGAGGAATCCGAATATATCAGTTGTAAAACCCCATTGTTAATTAGAAAAATAGAAGAGTATAGCGTAGATGAAATTATAAAATAGCTGTTGCCTGTTTTAATATTTCATCCATATTATTGAATTTCAAAGGTTCATCATCATCGCCAACTTTTTCTGTTGTGATTAAAACATTAGGCGAAGCCCAAAGAAACGAATAGGTAAAATAAATTACATTAACAAAAATTAAAATACCGAAAACTGACAATGCGATGATTAGACAAATTGCATGTATTAATGGATTGCCGTATCTTCTTTTTTTCATTAATATATAGTTATCCTGTTTTTCAATTGTTTTAAATTTATTTTGAGATAACTCCCTGGAAATTTTCTCCATTTCTTTTGAATTATCTGCACTTAATATAAATAAACTCATTTTAATCAATGTAAACTACGAATTCATCTAATTCTTTTCTTGGAGTATCTCTTGGAGCGGCATTTCCATAACCTAAAGGCGAAAATAGTATGGCCTCCTCATTTTCTTCTAGGTTCAAGAATTGATGAGCCATATTTTTCTTAAACGCTCCAACATAACATGTTCCAAGACCTACATCAGTTGCTGCAAGAATCATATGATCCATTACAATAGTTGCATCAATATCGGCAATATTTTTCATATCCCACGGTCTAGTCCATGCTTCGTTTTTAATTCCAACAACACATAATACATATGGGGCTTCAACAAACCATTTTGCACCGTAAATTTTAGACAAATCCTCTTTATGCTTTTTAGTATCAACCACATATACTTTAAATGCTTGTGCATTTACACCAGTTGGTGCTATTGTAGCTGCTTTTAAGACGTATTCAAGTTTTTCTTTCTCTACAGGCTTATCCAAATATCCCCTTACACTGTATCTTTCATTAATAACATCAATAAATTCCATTTTATCATCCCATATACTCTACATCATCAAGGTCACAGAATCTTCTAAACTCTTCTTCTTCCATGTTTTCTTCATGAATATGTGCAATTAATCCTGGAAGCCTTCCAATCATGAACACTCCTAAACCCAATTCCGGTTCAAACCCTAAATCAGACAATATTGCGGCATTTGCACCATCAACATTAAGACGAATATTTTTCTTTTCAAATACTAAGTCCTGAAGCGCCAATGCCAATTTGATATGAGGACCTACACATCCTGCATTAATAACAACATCTATTAATTTATCTGCCCTTGGATCAATTCTATGATACCTATGGCCAAAACCGGGGATTTTTTTGTCTTTAAGGACATACTCATTGTGAATTTCAATGGCCAAACTTGCAATTTGCTTGTTGTCAATGTCTGAGTCTCCAATTAAATGTGTAGAATTAATTTTAGATTGATATAACTCCATAGTTTTTTCAATAGCTCCTGCATGTTTATGTCCAAAAGATAACAATGCTCCTGCAACTGCCGAGTTCATAGGTGAACCTGAAGAAGTTATTAAACGTGCTGTTTGAGTGCTTGGTGGAGTTACGCCATGGTCACAAAAAGAAACTAAAACATGATTAAATACCTTACTTTCATTTATAGAAGGTAATCTGCCTTTAAGAAGTAAAAATACTAGGTCATTATACCTTATTTTTTCAATTAAATCTCTTTGATTATATTCCCGAGTTACAATTTTATTTTCTTCAACCCGAGTAATAGCAGTTTTTAAAGATTTGGGATTAACTTTAAAATTATTTTCATGCATTTTTAAAACCTTTTGAACTTAATAATATAATATAATTTAAAATGATATATAAACATTATAATTTTAACAAAGCAACTCTTGGTTCAACAAAACAAGATGGCCTAATAGATACTATTCTAACTCCACTGGCTCTTTGATTTCCGATATTTAAATAACAACCGAAAACAGTGGATTTACCACCTAAACCTAAAGGCCCAATACCTGTTTTATTTAATCTATTTGTGATTTCTTGTTCAAATTCACTTTGATTGTTCAGGTTTCCATAAGCAATTGCCTTAAGTAAAAGTGACGTTGCCTCAAAGTGAGTTCTTCCAATTCCAATTGAGGGAATTGATGGAGTGCAGCCCAACATCTGAAGGGATGATTCCAACCATCCGCATGCAGCATCAATCACATTTTCAAAAGAACGTTTATGATAAACCCTAAATGTTTTAGACCGAATTTCAGGACCTCCACCTTCAAGTAAAAAATGAATATTTAAAGTATCTGGAGAAATATCTCTTTTATATGTCGATTCATCATTAACACTGTCTATTAATATAGATGCAGGGGGAAGTTTTCCAGGTTCTTCAAATAAACCTTCACTTTGCTCAATACGTTGAATTTCCCCACCTTTTACAGCCATCGGCCTTGCTGGAAGATTATTTAAGCCTAATGCAATACCTTCATGAATTTGATTCAACAGTTCTCCGGAAATTTCTCTTTCTTCACCTATTTCAATTATTACATGAGGGATTCCGGTATCATCGCATAAAGGAAAATTAGTTTTTTGAGCAATTTGATAATTTTCTAAAATTTGATTTAAAGCCCAACATGCATTGTCATTATCTTCCATAACAATAGCATTATTTAAAGCGGCATATTTATCATCTGAAAGTGTTGTTGAAGCTTTAATTATGCAATCTGAAATATCATTTAAAATATCCATATAATCACTCAGGAACTGCCAAATCACTAGATTTATCTGGTGAAACAATAGCTTCAGGATAATACTCATCAATCATCCTTTTTACAAGTTTAACTTGTTTTATACGAGCTTTAGCTTCAGCATCTGTTGTATCCCAATTATGATTAGCTGCAACTGAACCTCCTGTTTTCAAGTATACCGGGGATGCTACTCTAACAAATTTCGGAACTTCATAATGCCTTATAAAACCCCCTGTTGATTTAGGGTTTTCAGTATGTAAATCCAAAGACATATCAGTTGCACTCCTAATAGCTGCAATCATTGGGATTTGCAAGTCACGAACAGGATTCAGTGAATTTAACCCTTGAGATTCAAGTAATTTTGCTGAAGCAGGATTTGAATGGCCTGCATGAGCAGATAATTTGAAACAGACATTTTCTGGAATTTCACTGTCTCTGCGCATTTGATTTAAAACCCAAAGCAAACCTTCATCATAAAGTAAAATTCCGCGAACGCCTAGCCTGCATGCCCTTTTTACATCTTCAATACCATAAACTAAATTGTCATAACCTCTTAATCTATAGCCGATTCTAGTTCCCTCTTTTGTATGAACTGTTGCTGAGGTATCGTATGTTGCTCTTGGACCTACAGATAAGAATAATTCGCAGGCATAATTTTTAGCTAAGCTAACCATTTCATTAATTTCTTCATCGGTTAGCATCATTATACCTTTTGTTTGAGTAACACGATGAATAAAAATGTCGTCTTTGTCGGCTTCATCTAATAATGCATTCATTGTTTTTGGAGATTGAATTCCTGGAACTTCAAAACGGAACTGCCCTCCATCGCCGAACCTTTTATGTGAAGTGTAATCTGGAGAAACATCTTCAATGCCAATTTGCTTAAGATATCTTTTTGTATTGTTCATACTATCTACCTGTTTAATTTTTGAACAACATATTTCATTGTATAATCTTCAAGTGAATCAATTACCGTTAAATTTTTAATGTCATATTGAGGATTTAATCCTTTGAATTTATCTACCAGTTCACGTAGCTGGAAGGGGTTTTCAAAGTCTCCTTTTGGAATGAATGTGATATTTTGAAATACCCCATTTCTAAATGTGGAATCCAATTTAATAATGACATTTGATGGTCGCTTATCTGGATACAACTCATTCAATTTATCATCACAAACAATAACCATATGATCAACAAGATTTTTAATGCTATTCACCTTATCAACTGTTGAATAATTATCTAAAAGCCCATATTCTATTAATTGATTAACATCATCAGCACTAACTTCACCAACAACAAGTGCAATTGCAACAGCATAAGGAAGGCTTTGTCTTAACTCTTCAATGTTTTTAGGATTATAATTATTGTGGTCAGCTGCAACAGAATATGTTTTAATGGCTACATTTTGAATATGATCATATTCCTCTCCAATACTGGATTTTAGTTTTAATGCAGTGTCTATTGATGAATGCAGGTGTCTGCAGAAGGGGTATTTTTTAAAGTAAATGTCTCTAACCCTTACCTTACCGATGTCTTTTAAGACATTTTCAAGTGAGAAATCGTCAATATTATACTCCTCCCCATCAACTACCATTGTCTTCAAAAATCCTTCATTACCTTCAAAGATTGTGATACTGCCTGTGAATCCGTTTCTTGCAAGATATGCCGATAAAATTCCATTATAAACTGCTTTCCCCACATGAAGAGGTTTTCCCATTGACCCCCCATGGTCTGATTCCAACAATCCCGCTGCCTGAGTTCCGCACAATCCTAAAGCATTTAATACCTGCCCATCATCTAATTTTAATAGTTTAGATGCTACTGCTCCGGTAATAAACGTGCCCACAGTTCCCGTCGTATGAAATCCCTTATTTCTGTGTTCCGGATTGACAATTTGACCTAAAAGGATTCCAACTTCATAGCCTACGATAACACCTTCTAAAAACTCTTTACCAGTTAAATCATAAGCTTCAGCTATTGCAAGAGCTGTTGGAAAAATTACTGAACCTAAATGAATCTGAGCCCCTCTGTGACCGTCATCCAATTCCATGGCATGTGCAGAAATTCCATTTATTAATCCTGCATTCAATATGCCTGTTTTAATATTGGTGCCAATGACAGATGCCTTTAAATTTAAATTTAAGTTTCCATGAAATATTTCATTAATAGTATTGCAAGCTATTTGGGAAGCCGGTTCACCTACTCCCCGATAGGTTACTCCTAAAAAGTCCAAAAATGCTGCTTTTACAGTAGTAACTGACTCTACCGTTGCTTGTTCATAGCGATAGTTTGAAATAAATTTAGAAATATTTTGCAAAAACATAAAACACCTAAATATAATATATGTAAAAAGTAGTATTAAATATTTAAGATTGAAATTATAAAATTGATTTAAACAGCTTCAAATCCCATTAAAACAATTTATATTACAGCAACCGCAGAAAATAAAAGAAGATGAAATCAGAAAAAATAGAATAGTAATTTCAAAAAATAAAAAAATGGTTCATATTGGAACGCCGGTGATAATTAAAATAATATGAGCTACAATTGCAGATCCAAAGTAAGTAGAAGCGATAACCAGTATTGTAATAATAACTGCCCTACTACCAAGTGCTTTAAACTCATTCCAACTTTTACCCATACCTATTCCCACATAGGCAAGGAATACAGTTACAATAGATAGAAGTTCAATGTGTGAAACATAATATGTAACAAAATCAGAAGTCGGCATTGAAGGATATGCAATAACAATACCTATGACACTTATGTAAATAATAGATGAAACATTAAACGGCAGATATCTTTCCATCCAAACACCAAGAAGAGTAATAAATGACAATATGCCTATTCCAACAAGAGATTCCGCTATAGGATGTTGGTAACCAACATAATTACCAATTACTGTTATAACTGAAAATATGAACAACAATAAAATCCAATTGAAAATACCGTGAACAGATACATTTTCAGATCCATCAATTAAATCAGGCATTATTCATCCCCCTTTTCTCCTACAATGGATTTTTTACCAATTTTAGGCTCTAAAATTTTATACAATTTTTCTGTTAGAGGCAATGCAATAAAAATTACAATGTAGATTCCTATAGAAAATGACAGTAAATTACTGAAACCAGCGAAAGCTTCAATTTGAGTTTTTAAATCTGGAAATGCTGCAATAGTAGGGCCTAAAGAAGCTGCATTCATACTTGCACTACCTACACCACTAGCCATGGCAAAAGCATAAGGATGTAATGGCAAAATTGAAACACTAATACTGGCCAGGAAACTAATAAATACTGTACCTATTATTGTTCCAACAATGAATAGTGCAAAAATTCCCCTAGATTCAGGAGAATTAAAACCATATTTATCAACAACAACTGCAATTTCAGGTTCACGTCCAATAGAACTGGTCATACCAATAGCTTCACGTTTGAATCCTAAAAGCAAAGCAACTGGAAGTGCAATTAAAATTGTTGCCAGGTGCCCTAATTCCTGCAATAATAAAGCGGGACCCATTTCGAATAATAAGTGTATAGACTGACCACTAGCTACCGCCAATTTAGCTATTAAAACCCCTATAAAAAGCATCATTGCCCCCTCCGCAATACGGGCTTGTTTTCTTTTAATCCATGTAACGGACTTTGCTAGATAAAAAGTAAGACCTAAAACCATTGTATAAAGTAAAGGCATTATTGAAACTGTAACTCCTTCAGCCAACTTAATATGAATCGGCCCAATATATTCGGCAATAATAACTAAAATAAGAACCGTAAAATGTAATCCATAATCTCTCCACGGATTTCTCTTTAAAATACGTTTATCCGTTTTTTCACGATACGGGTGTTCGATTTCAGTGGTAAATTCATCATTATTTATAATACCCTCTCCAAATGTAACATGAAAATTTCTTAAATAATGTATACTCTCAAATTTGTAGTATATAAATTCATATGATTTATTTCTCAAAAATTCTAAAAATATGAATAAAAATAGAAAAAAATTTAAAATTATTTCACAAAATGAGAATAAAATATTAACCACAATAATGAGTTAAATCAAAAATTAAGAAATCTAACATATGAATCTAGTCTAAATTCATACGGCAAAGAGGTTTTGACAGATGCCGCCTTGCAGAAACTGGTGTTTCATAAAATTGAGCATTTTTTAAATTACGTGAAATTATAGTAGGAACTTTTTTATTTGATTCGATTTTATTCCCACATCTCTTACATTTAAAACCTTTATTTTTACCTGCAGAGGTCATTCTTTTACCACATTTGCAGACCGGATTTTTATACTCAACATCATTTAATTTAACTACTTGAAACTTCTCAATATTAAAAGTATTATGCTTCCCAATCCCCCCATAAACTTTAATGACATCACCTGGCCTTAAATAAGAGATTGTTTTTCTGAAATTCTTAGTTGGCTCATATGCTCCACATTCAATCTTACCAGACTCATCAGCAAGGTAAAAGAACATGTGCCCTCCACTGATGATTGTAGGTTTGTTTTTAACAGTTGCCGTGAGTTTATAACATCCAAATTGCTTCATGTCTGAAATTCTAGAAGCATGTTGAATATGCATGTCAGTATGTTGATTTGTTTTAAAAATGCACCAATCACCAATTGGCTCTGAAACTCTAACAAGGTCTTTAGCTATTTTTAAAGCATCAACTCTGTTTGATCTGATTCCATATAAAACTGGACATGGTGTTTTTGGCTCAATAGCAATGTAGTCTTCTGAATAATCAATATTTTCAAAAGTGTCTGGAAAAGTATTTCTATCCATTTCATAAACTGAATCATAATCAATCTGCCGTTTAGTGGCGAAATTTTCAGGCACTCTGTAAGTCAACAGTTCATAAGTATAATCACTTAAAGGCAGGCTGATAGAAGCAATGGAACCTATTATGCCTCTGCCTTTTTTAAATTTATGAATTTCACAGCCAATAGACCTGCCAAATTTTTCAGCTTCCTCGATTGTTATAAACTCATAAATTGCTTTAAATGCATAGTCTTCCATTTCTTTTGTAATTTCACCATCATAAAAGATTACGCCCGGATTTGTATTGTCACAGTCAAACATGGATAGATTTTCAACTTCACCAAGAACAATCTCTTTTGCTAAACTGGCTTTTGAATCATTTAATATTTTCAAAGCCACCCCTCCATTACCACGTGTTTTAAAACGAGCAAAAGGATTTAAGCGTATTAATCTAGGATAATCGACTAAATCAATACCATTATCTTTGAATTTATTAATAATCTGACTTGCAAGATAAGTTGTACACATACCATCAGGAGAGTCGGTATCATCTACACCAATATATAAATATTTAATCAAAATCACCTACTAAAATATATTTAAAGTTAAACTAATAAATAGTTTAACAGAGGTGCTGAAAATGTTAACTCGAAGTCAACTATTGCACAATATTGAAAATTTATTAACTTCACAGGGTTTTAAAACCTCAGACATTTATGATCAAGGTTCTTTTGATATTGTAGCAAGGAAAAATCTACTAATACTCCTTCTAAAAACATTTCAAAACATTGATAGTATTAATGAACATAACGCTCATGAAATGAAGCAATTAGCTAACATATTCCTCGCTTCCCCCATCATAATTGGTGAAAAATCAAGAAATGGCATTCTAGAAGATGGAGTAATCTATGAAAGATATGATATTCCTACAATTGGCTTTGAAACTCTCAAAAACATGATATTATATGGAGAATACCCTGAAATCTTAGCAGACCGTGGAGGATACTTTGTTAAAATTGATGGAAATGTCATTAAGCAATATCGTGAAGAGTATTCAATGTCCCTGAAGGATTTAGCAACTCTTGCACATGTATCTCGTGCTACAATGTACAAATATGAAAATGGAATTGTTCGTGCAAATACAGAAACTGCAATGATACTTGAAGAAATATTAAATACCAAAGTGACATTAGATATTGACTTATTAAAACAGCCCCAAAAAGAAGATATTGAATATTCAGATGATGTTAATGATTTATCAAAACTTGGATACGGAGTGATATCCACAAATAAAAGTCCATTCGATGCAGTGGCAAAAATGAAAAGTTCCAACAAACATTCCCCGTTAATGGCAAATATTGAGAAAAATAGAAATGAAAAAACTTTAAAAAGAATGGCCATACATCTTAAAGATTTATCCATTGTAACAACTTCAGAACCGGTTTTCATAATTAACAATGCTAAAATAAAAGAATCAATTAGCACTGTTCCCGTTATTAAATCCTGGGAGTTAAAAGAATTTGAAAATCCAAAAGAATTATTAAAGATGATTAAAGAGAGAAAAGAAAATTAGAGTGGTAATATGGAAGACTTACAAATAACTAAAATGGAAAATTATCCAATTAAATGGGTTTGTAATTTTAAAGGTCAAAGAGCTATCGGACTTTGTGGAAAAACCCAAAAAATAGCAATGTTTGCATCAGATGAACGTGTTTCAAGAATACTCGAGGATATTGTAATTGGAACTGATGAAACACAAGAAGGATATGGTTGTGAAGAAAAAACAAGATGCTGCAATTTTGAATGTGAATATTGTGAAATTTCACCTAGACAATACTTGCAAATTACAGGAAAAAAGCCATCGAATAAAAATATAAAAGAGTTAATTAATGGATTAATTGACCTAAACCAATCTCTTAAATCCGATGGTCATGTTCCTTTTGAAGAATATGAGGTTGTTAATCTTTAATATTTTTTTAATAATTCAAAATCCTCTTGGGCTTCACTAACTTTGGCAACACCCATACATATTGCATCTACAAAATCAACATTTTTATAAAAGGCAAATGCTTCTTTTGGTTTTAAAACCCCTGCCGCTAGGATTCTGGTAGCTATTATTTTTTTATCTAATTTTTTTACCTTATCTACAAACTCTTTTCTTTTAGAAGCATTAAATGCACTAATGTCCATCATATAAGACAGACTGTTATATGGAATCATATAAAAATCGAATAAATCCATATCAATACTGCTTAAAAGCAGGTCTGATGTTTTTGATGGAAATGCAGTAACAAGACCTGAAAGCGCACCAGTATCATTAATCCTATTTAAAATTTTTGAATTTAGCCTCCAATCATATCCATCAACGATGAATTCATCAACAAGCATTAATGGACAATCATATTGGCTAAATAATTCAATATCCCCCTCCCAATCCACTTCTTTTGCAACATCATAATTTGGATTTAGGTAATCGACATCACTTTTACCAATTGTTGCAATAACTTTCATCTCACAACCTGCATCAACTGCCAAATCATAAGCTTTAAGTAGATTCGGATTATTAACTAGATTAATTGCCCTTACACCTTGATTATATGCTTCGACAATAACATCACAAGCATTTTGAGGATTATTATATAAGTCATCTAAATAAAGTCTTGATCTATGTCCATAATAAAGTTCAGCCATAAATGGCCCATAGCCCAGTATGGTTTGTGGTATTTTTTTATCTTTATATTCCAAATCCCCAAAAAACATATTATCCTTATTCTTTTTCAACTATTACTGCAGTTCCATATACTAAAATTTCTTGCATTATATCGGAAATCTCATTTGAGTCAAATCTAATTGCAATTATTCCATTAGCTCCTAAATCTTTAGCGTGTTGGATTGCTCTTTGTAAAGCTTCGTCTCTGGATTCTTCCATCATATCTACATATTGTTTGATTTCTCCACCAAAAATAGATTTAATACCTGCACCAATTTGTCCACCAGCACCTCTACTTCTGACAGTTAAACCATAAATAAAGCCTTTTGTTTCGACTATTCTAAAACCTGGAATATCATTTGCTGTTGAGATTGCAAATTCTTCTACACTTACCATAAGTTTCACCTACAATATATTAATTAGTATAAAGTGAAATATCAATAAATTTTCGCTCCACACTAGTTATACATTAGAGATATTAGTATATATAAGTTTTTTAGGGTTTGTCCATTTCTAGAAACTTAATGTTTTTTCTTCTTTTTTTGTTCTTAATTTTAATTGATTCCACATTTACTTATTCTGATACTTTATTAAATAGTTTTAATTAACTTATAGTTAATTTTAATAATCAATCATAGTTTATTAGCTACAAATATTAATATTATGATTAAGGTTTTTAAGTTAATTTGAGGTGAGGTGATGTACTTTTTATAGATTCATCATGGAACTTTTTAAAGTATTTGATTGTTTTGTGTCAAAAAAATATATTGCCGAAGCCAATAGATTCATTAGGGAAAGAAAAATGACTTAGAAAGATTATATGGATTATATTCTTTCTCAAAGAAGATGTAACATGATCATATTAAATCGATTAGATTTTTCACATTATAGTTAATTACCAAATTTTTGGTATAAATGTTTCGAGCCATTTGTCATGAACTTTTGTTTCAGAAATCGATTCATTATACGTTTCTATTGTTAAATCTCGCAGAAATTCTTTTGATTCAAGATAATAATGTTTTATTTTTCTTTTTATTTGTCTCCATATTTGTTCAATTGGATTTAAGTGAGGAGAGTATGGTGGGAGGTATATTAATTCAATAAGATGTAATGCTATTTTTTGATGAATGCAGACTTGTGGACGCTATAATTATCTAGAATTAAACATATTCTTTATTCGGTTTGCATTTTTGTTATTAATGTCTTCTTTTTGTAACAGATTTAAAGTTATTTTTCGTCTTATTTCTCTTCTTTTTTTCACATTGTTGAGTAATTCTCTATTGCAGTGTTTTCCAATGATTCTAGCGATTGTTGAGGTGGTATTGTCCTTATATTTTTCTAATGTTTTTAAAATTTTTGCTGCGAAAACTTCATTATCTTTGTTGTTTTTCATTAATATTTTATCTATATCTTCATCAGTTAGATTAACATCGAATATTATTTTATTTAATATTTTTACTGTATTTTTGTTGTTTGTATTTGCTATTCTTAATTCTAGAAGTGCTATTGCAATTTCTGGTGCTGTTGATGAATTTGTGATTGTGATGGTCGAATTTCCATTTATTGTTAGTGATCCAATGGCGTTGATTTTGAATTTGTATGGATTTACAGTTTGTGTGTGTTTGGTTCCTTTTTTATATAGTGATTTTTGAGTGTAGGGTTCATTTTGGAATGATGCTTCATCAAATAAGACTATAATATCGTGTTGTTACGTTATGTTCTTCTAAGTTTTTTTTAACTGTTCTTCAGCATCTTCAGGGGATTTTGAAAATTTAGGATATGCTTTGCTGTAATTGTATCCTAATTTCTTTACAATTTTTCCTATTTGTTTTAAACTGTAATCTACATTAAATTTTTCATTAACAAGAAGATGTACATCTTTCATTGACATATTTGGTGTTTTTTCAATGATTTTGTCTAATTCAATTAGTTGATCATAAGTTAATTTTGATGGCCTTCCACCACCAAAAGAAGGTTTTAAACCTTCCAATCCTTCAGATTCACATGTTTTAATCCATCTGTGAACTGTTTGATATGATTTTCCTAGAATATTCGCAGCATCAGTTATTGTATTGCCTTCACTAACAATTTTAACAGCAATCAATCTTTGATAATACCTATGATAAGCCACATAATTGCTGATTTCCTCATCTAATGCGGTTTTAGTCATTTTATTAAAAACATCAATTTTAGATTTTCCAGACATATTTTATAATTTGTCAGTCATCTATAATAAAAGTTTGGTTAGTAATTATAATAGTGTAAACTTTAAGTTCGCTAATTTCCTTACCTTCATATTCATGATTTTGGTCCCTTAATGCCAATACATATAAATGAAGTTGCTTTTTAAATTTATCTTTGTATTTGGCCTCTAAGCGAGTATTCTTATAATCAATAATGCCCAATTTACCATCAATTTCATAGATTAAATCAATGACTCCATTAAGGGCATAGTTTCTGTCTTTTAAATAGAAGGGATATTCACTATCAAGTATTTTTATATTTTTACCGTAATTTTTATAATAATGAATAAATGTTGCCGATTATTTCGTTAAGTTGTTTTTCATACCCAACAGGATCCTCTTCTTTTAACTCATCATTTGAATTTTCAAATAATTCCTCTATTGTTTTAACAACCTCATCCTCACCAATAAAGACATTGCCATTATTAATTATTTTTTTGTTGATAACTTCAAGTGTATAGTGGGCAAAAATCCCATCATCAATCTCCTGTTTTTCAGATATGGTGAAATTAACTCCGTTAGCTAGTTTTATATCTAAATGGACAATTATTATAATTTTCCAAAGCAGTGAAGCTTAAATCAACACAGTATTCATCATCCTCTTCATCCTTCCTGCAATACACCACATTGATGTCCATATCTTCAGGGTCAATTAATTTGCATTTATTTAAGTTTTCATTAATTGCATTTTTCTATGCAGTCCGGACCTTTTGGAAGTCTTTCAAATTCACTTTGTTCAATTGCGATTTGATTTGACTGGTTCATATCCTCCACTAATGAAGACAATATTAATGTATCCTCTGCACGAGTCATTGCAACATAAATAACTCTTTCCTCTTCCATATTATGAGACAGTTCAGGCCCGAATTCCTTATCAAATTTGGGATAATTTAAACAGTCATCAGGAGTGTAATAAACGGGCTGGCCAAAAATCCATCCATTATCTGGATTTGGATCGATATATTTCATTGGGAAATTGTCTTTTTTCAGAGAGGGAATAATAACAACCGGGAATTCTAATCCTTTTGACTGATGGACAGTCATTATTTGAATGGCATCACTTTCATCAGAATAAGCCGAATGTCCTTCAATGGTTCTATATACAAACCAAAATGCGGTAGATTCGGCAGGGGTTTGTAAAACAGACCATTCTTCAATGGTTCTATATACAAACCAAAATGCACCTCTAATGTCCCGGTTGAACTTAACGTCAACAAATGTTTGAAGAGAACCTGTAATTTTTGAGAGGTTGTTAATTATAATATCTCCTTCATCACTTAAGATTAAATCTTCAGACAAATAACCGGTAACATCAGTTAATAGTTTTAAATAAACGAGAGCTTTTGAAGGCAATTAAGAAAAGGCACAAGCGTAACATCAGTTAATAGTTTTAAATAAACCTCAGAAACTGTTGGCCTGTCATAGAATTTAACATCCTCAGAGTACAATGAGTCTTTAAATTCATTTAATTTTCTAAAGAATTCCAAATCATCTTCATTTTCAATACCATATTCAATTAGGTTATCGTTTGTTAAAACCGGCCTTGTAACACTATTAAATATTTTAATGAGCATTTCCTCATCACGGGCAAATACTGTTTTGAAGGATTTTTTACCTCCTCTATTATGGTCTTTTAGCCAAAAATAATTTTCAGCCCTGACAACATCCTCTTCAAATTTATTCTGCAAGCTAATCAGTATCTCTTTTGTCTCATCAGATAAATTGAACAAGACCTGATTGGCATATGCCTTTAAATTCAGCCAGTCTTTTTCCCATCTATTAAACCTGTGACTATGAGGATCATCATCTGAAACCAGATGGTGAAAGAGTGTTAAAATTGACTTAATTTCATCCTGACTGATTAAATCATTGTTATTGACCTGAAATTTAATATTTTCCGCTTCTAATTTTTCAAGCAATGGTCCGATACATCGTGAGGTACTTTTTGAAAGAGAACGAAATAGAATGCCAATATCGGACAATCTATTGATTTTTTCATTTTCAATCAAATATTTAATGATATTTACAATGTTTTCAGCTTCACTATCAAGTGATGATTCTTTAGTCGATTAATTTTTAGCATCATAGTTATTTAAAGAATAATAAACATGATTATTTTACATCACGACCACATTGAGCCTTTCCAAGTGCGGATTCAACTGGTCTTTGATGTTTAATGAAATCTTCAGACACATCGATGATTTCATGAGTGGAGCGATAATTAGTGGTCAGGCTTTTAAACTCGAATTTATCTTTATGATATTTAGCTAAATATGTAAATGGATTAATGTTTGAACCTCTAAATCCATATATGCTTTGATTAATGTCACCTACTACTGTAAATGATTTTGCTTGTTTCATCAGATACTCAAACAATTCCATCTGCATAGGATCTGTATCTTGAAACTCATCAATTAGTATGTTGGTGAACTGTGTTTTAAATCCATCTTTTTTGACAATTTCTAATGCATCCTTTTGTAGATGTGCAAAGTCAATTGCTTTTTCGCGCTTTAAGATATTTTTCATAAATCGGATAGGATTTGGCGATTTGCAGATATTGTGCATTATACTTGGACTCTTTAAACTCATCATTTTTTCGAACTTCATCATGAGGATATTCTCCATCATTTAATTCCATTCGCTCACGGACAAAAGTGGACATATCCCTCGCTGACTGGCCTATTTTCTGTGATATAATCAATTAACTTATCTGTGTCAACACTGAAAGAGCAATATTCATTTATATTTATTGGCAATATATTTGATGTTGCTACTTGACATGTAACATTCTTTAACAAATCCAAGCTCTTCCATATGCTTTCCAATGAACAACAAGTTTTTCTCACCGGCATCGTCTGAAATGATATTTAAACCAACATGACCATTTTCTTCAAGTATCTTTTCGCAAAAAGAGTGAATAGTTGATATATGCATCTTTTGAACATCACTTTTTAACAAATCACCTTCAGACAATCTCTCTCGAAGTTCATCTGCAGCTTTAGTTGAAAAAGTGACAATTAGCAATGATTTAGGATCCACCCCCTAACTCATTTACCATATAATTAACTTTTTCAATTAAAACACGGGTTTTGCCTACACCCGACCCCGCTTCTATGCTTAAAAACTTATTTCCCCCATAAGTAACAATCTCTTTCTGTTAATACTGAATGTTTTCAGTTGAATTATTCAAAACTAAAAAAAGGTTAAAATAAGGAAGTATTGGTGGTTCCTTATTCTTTTTTTTTTATTTGATTGTTATTGTGTTTTTTATTTTTGATTTGGTGTATTGTGTGTAGATGTTGTATTTGCCTTTTTTTAGGTTTTTGATTTTTAGTGTGGCTATTCCTTTTTTGTTTGTTAGTTTTTTGTATTTTTTTCCTTTGAATTTAAATGTTATTTTCTTTTTTGCTTGTGGTTTTCCTTTTGTGTTTACTAGTTTGGCCTGGAATTTTGTTGTTTTTGTTTTTTTCTTTATGATGTTTTTTGCTGTTAGTAGTGGTTGGATTGTGATTTTATTTTTTGTGATGAATTTGGTGTATTTTGTGGTTATGGTGTGTGTTTTTGGTTTTTGTGTGATTTTTAGGCTTGCGTATCCATTTTTGTCTGTTTTTTTGGTGTATGTTTTTCCTGATATTGTGAATTTTACTGTTTTTCCAGCGCCTACATTTTTACCATTTGCATGTATTATTTGTACTTTAAATGTTCCACCCATGAAATAAATTTTTAAGTTTTTATTTTTTGTTATTGGGGATTTTAAGATTTTTATCTTGGTTGTGAAGGTGCTTGGACCATAATCTTTATCTCCATTGAATTTAGCTATTATTGAGTATTGTCCAGGTTTTTGTTTGAGAAGTATAGTAGCATAGCCATATTTGTCTGTTTTTAGGTTGTATTTTTTATTTTTGATTGTGATTTGAAGATTTTTATAAATTAAAGGTTTTCCTTGGTAGTCTGTTAATTTTACCTTATATTTTGTCCCATCATTATAAAACATATACACATTATTAGAATTTAAATAAGAATCACCAGTAATAATTAAATCATTAGTCAAATCATTACCGTCTTTTTTATAAATCATTTTAATAGTGTGTTTTCCACTGTTTAAATTAAAAAAAGTAATATTCTTATTTATCCCACTATTAAGGATTTTATTACCATTTTCATAGTAATTAACATTGTAATTATTTTTTTCGTAGTAAATTAAGTTATTAACAGTAACAGTGTTTGTATTTTTAGGACGAAATACACTAAAAGTACAAGCAAATATATCACCTGACTTAAACCAATAAATAACATTACCTTTAAATTTTTTAGCATGGTTATTAACAAAAGAACAACTACTTAATTTACCATTATCACCATCCCAAAAAACAGCACCACCCCATTTAGCATGGTTATTAACAAAAGAACAAGCACTTAAAAAACCATTATCACCAGTCCACCAAACAGCACCACCACCAGCATCTGCATGATTATTAACAAAAGAACAAGCACTTAAAAAACCATTAGCACCAGTCCAACAAACAGCACCACCATCATCATCTGCATGGTTATTAACAAAAGAACAATTCTTTAATTTACCATGATTACCAGTCCATTTAACAGCACCTTCATACTTTGCATGGTTATTATTAAAAGAACAAGCACTTAATTTACCATTATTACCATTCCAATAAACAGCACCACCATACCATTTAGCATGGTTATTAACAAAAGAACAAGCACTTAAAAAACCATTATCACCATGCCAATAAACAGCACCACCATACCCATCTGCATGATTATTATTAAAAGAACAAGCACTTAATTTACCATTATTACCATTCCAATAAACAGCACCACCAACATCTGCATGGTTATTGTTAAAAGTGCAGTTTTTTATATTGCCTTGTGTTCCATGTAAGTAAATAGCACCACCAAGTTTACGTGCGTGGTTATTTTCAAAGTAACAATTTTCTAAATTAACATTATCTCCAAACCAGTCAATGGCACCACCCCAATCTGTTTGAGTATTATTAGCATTTATGAATCTTATATTTTTTAATGTGACTTGATTGTCACCTATCCAGAATATTCGTGTAGCTAATCTTCCGTTAAGTACATGGTTTTTACCATCAATAGTTAAAGGTTTATTAATTATTATCGCATTATCTCCAAATACATATGTATAGTCTTTATTTAGAGTTATTGTACTACCAGAACTTGCACCATTGATTATGTTTTGCAAATCAGTAAATGTTGAAGTAGATCCTTTTAAATCGCTTTTGTTCATTTCAACATTTAATTTATCATCAGCTTCAACTTCTAAAATTGTAGTATTTTCACTTAAATCTATTTCAGATGTTGCATTGTCTTGTGCTGAAACAACTGAAATAGATAAAAATATTAAAAATAAAAACACTATTATAACTTTATTTAAATTCTTAATCATTTTATATCAATCCTCCGGATCTTAATATTTTCATAATTAAATGAAATTGAATCAATATAATATTTAAATAATTAATAATGATTCTATACAATCATCTATAAATAATTAACTGTTCTGAATCAACCTGGGACTGTCAATTTGTTAGGTCTTCATTTCTTCTTTTTGTCCAACCATCGTTTTTATGCATTAATGCACTCCATAATCCTTGCATAGTCCTATAACTTCTTTTTTCGTATTTTGGCATTGTATTGCCATTGAAATTTTCTAATTTATTATTTGTTGGTTCTAAATGTCTTTTATAATCATCTTCAAGGAATCTTAGGAATTTTCTGTATTCTGGGAAAAAATTCTTTTTTAGATACTTGGCCAAATGTTCTGGATAATATTTTATTTCATCTTTTAAAAATTTTATATACTCAATTGCTTCATCAAAGGTTGGTTGTTTAAATAATTTCATAAATTCAGCAATATATTTCCATATTTCTTTTTTTACTTCTTCTTTTTTCTTTTTTATAATTTCATCAAGATTGTCATCAGAGTATTTAGGATGAGTATTTTTTAATTCAAAGCGATAATTAGTCATATTTTTGTTTATTTTCTTTTCCATGTTACTTTTAATGTTTTTTTCCAAGTGAAAAGTACAATGTTGGTGAATAAATCCTAATTTGCTCATTATTTTATCATATTCCGTTTTTAAATCCGTAACAATTGCAACACGGTCTTTAAAAGGAATACTCATATAAATAAAATTTTCAATTACATTCTCATTTAATATTTCAGTTAGCATCGATGCCACAGGTACGTTATTGACTAAATCAAAGAGTACAAGGTAGTAAACCCAGTTTCCGTTAACTCTCTCCCACTGTTCGTCATATCCGTAATATCCAGACAATTTCAACTCATCGTTGAAATAATAAAATTCACCTTCGACCAATAAAGCTTTTCTTATGGTTTCATGAGACACTTTAATTCCAAACCAGTCTTTAATGAGTCTTTTAATATTTCTTAGAGATATCCAACTGTTTTCACGGGCATTAATTATTTTATTTTTGAAATCATTGGATAAATTACAGAATTTATCATAGAATCCTGTAAACTCTGCTTGAGATTTTTTTCCGCAATCGTGGCAAAAATATCGTTTAATTTTTACTCTAATTGGAAATCCTTCTTCTAAACATAATGTTCTCCAATTAAGTTAATACTGAATGTTTTCAGTTGAATTATTCAAAACATAATGCACATTCCTTGCAGGATAAGATTATTAATTCCATTATTGATGAGGTAGAAATTAAAGAATGGCTTGAATACTATGAAATTCATGGAAGATTAAAAGCATTCCTAGAAACTTAAGATTTTTCATGTGAAATTTTTTATTAATTCTGTTTATTTGATAACGTTGTTATATTATTTTGGGATTAGGATTTGATTTTCGTAAGTTTTTTATATGATTTGTGAACAGAACTATTAAACAAGATGTGAAAACTCACTAATTTTTGGTGAAATTATTTGATTAGTGTGTTTTTTCTTGTTTCCTGGATGTTTATTATAAACATCCGGGGTTTTTCGTTCTTTATTATTGTATTGATTTTCTTTATATTGTATTAGTTCTTTAGATGCTTCTTTTACTATAAAATCGATTATTTGCTCTCTTTTCGTTTGCGTTTCAAATATTAGGTCAAATAAGAATAAATAGATGTTTCCCGTTATTTTTGCGAAATTCGACTGATAAATTATTTTTTCATCTTTATTTCTGGGTATTCTTGTTATATTGTTTTCTGCATGATTTTTAATTGTCATTGCTAGGTTATAAACGAATATGTGGGCGTGAAAATCTTGTTCGATTATTGTTCTTCGAATTCCGCTGAAATCTTCGATTTCGATTAAATTTTTTAATCTGTCAAATCCAGTTTCAACTGCCCATCTTTTACCATATAATTCTTTTAAATCTTCTGTTGAGAATTCTTCAGATGTTAAATTTGTTGCAAGTATTTCAGGTTCGTTCTTACCAATATCTACTAATGCTATGCGAATTTCTAATCGCCCCATCTTTCTTGCTTTTTCTTTTAAATTTTCATCATCAAAATGACTTAATCTATTATTTGTTAAATTTATTTTTATAATTTCATCATTAGTCTTCATTTGTTTGATTAAATGTCTAAATACATTTTTTGGTAGTCTTATTAAAAATTTAGAGTTTAAATCAATGGTTTTTGCCATGAGTTCGATTGATGAATATCCTCGATCGTAAATGGTAATTAATTTTGTAATGTTTAATCTTTGTTTTAAGTTCTCTAAATGTTCAATTGCTAAATCTACTTCATTTATTGTTGTTTCAACAATTTTTGCTGTTAAAATATGTTTAGAATGAACGTCTAAAAGACATGAAACTCTTGCACGAATTCTTTTTCTTTTAACAGGTTTTCATCACCAACAGGGAATTCTTCACGTGTTAAAGTAACATTGGGAAGATCAATAATACTTCCATCACAAGCACTAACAATATATCCTTTAAATTTTGAAAATCCAGAATATTTGCCATATAATTGGTCAATAAAAGATTCATTCATATCAATAAAAACTTTTGGGTCAATGAACATTCTTTGTTTTCCAATTCCTTGGCTAGAAATTGTTTTAAACTTCTTATTCAATCCTATTGTGAAAAATCTAATCGTTTCAATATAAGATGTACAGCTTCTTTGAGAAAGAATAAATGTTGTATACTCTTTTTGAGTCATTTTTCTATCTCTAATAAACTTATTATCTTCAGTTACATATTTTTCAGATATAAAAACATCAAATAAACTGAAAAAATCTTTGACAAATCTATCATAAGAATACATCAATCCAACCCCCAATCAAATAAATTCATGATTAAAAAACTTTAATTACTTATATAAATATATATATAATTAATAATATTTAAAATAAACTATTAATAATTATTAAAATTAGATATAAATAAATTAAAATTAATTAATAAAGTATTAAAATAAATAATAACTGATTAAAGCAAAATAAATCAAAATTAGCAATTTTCAATGAATAAACAATGATAAAAAAAATAAAAAATCTTAAGTTTCTAGGAATGAAGGATAAAGAAAGAAAATAAATAGAACTTTTAATTTTATAGAATATATAAAGAGAGGTGTAAACATGTCAGATATTGAAAAAGTAGATGAAATTTTAACAAAAAACCAAAAGTAAGACCGATTGGATTCCATTTATTAGAAGGAGATAAAATTTTCTTCGGAGTTGGAACATTCAAAGCAGTATATAAACAAATGGAAGCAAATCCTCATGTTGAAATAGCTGCATGGGACGGGAAACACTTCCTTAGATACCATGGCGAGGCAATACTTGATAAAAATGAAGAAATTAACAAAAAAGCATTTGAACTCATGCCAGATATTAAAGAATTATATGAATCCAATAATTGGGAAATGGGTACATTCTACCTTGACAATGCCACAGCTGAAATCAGAAATATCATGGATGTTGAAGAATCATATGAATTTAAGTATTAATGTCTAAAACATTAATACACATTATTTTTTTAATTAAACATGTCTGATATCAGTGTAATTGGATATTTCAGAATTGATTGTGCATAAATCATTAATATTTAAATCATGTACATCATTATGGCCAGTAATTCGTGCAAAAGTCTTTAGTTCATCATTAGAAACTCTTAAAAAATTTTCAACTCTTTTAGAAGCAATTTCGATTTTTAATCTTTTACGCAAATCATCATCTTGAGTTGCAACACCTACTGGACAGTTTCCACCCTCACAAATTTTATATTGTTGGCAAGCTGCAGCCATCATAACAGCAGTACCAATAGCTACTGCATTAGCACCCATAGCAAGAGCTTTTGCAAAGTCAGAAGACACTCTCAACCCCCCAGTTATGGTTAAATCAATGCCGCTTTCATGTTCATCTAAATATTTACGAGCTCGTGAAAGTGCAAATATTGTTGGAACAGAAGTAGAATCTCTGATTAATTTTGGGCTTGCACCGGTTGATCCTCCACGACCATCAATTGTTATGAAATCCGGTTGAGCATGCAGAATATATTCTAAATCTTCTTCGATTCTACCTGCTGCAAATTTAATGCCGATTGGAACCTGAGAACATTCTCTTAAATCGTCGACTAAATCCCTTAAGTCTTCTTTTGTTGAAACATTAGGCAATGTTGCAGGAGAGTGAATATCTTCACCAATCATTTTTCCTCTAATTTCAGCAATTTGAGAAGTTACTTTATCCCCCGGAAGTTGACCTCCAAGACCCGGTTTAGTTGATTGGCCTATTTTAATTTCAATTGCATCAACATTTTTCAAATTATATTCAGTTACTGAATATTGATTAGGAACATACTCAAATATGAATTTATAAGCATTTTTCATTTCATCAGGCAATATTCCTCCTTCACCACTACATTGAGCTGTTTTAATGCCTGCCCCTCCTTTAGCAAGTGAAATTTTTGTTTCCCTAGATAATGCACCGAAAGACATGTGAGCAATATAAATTGGAGATTCAATAATTAATGGTTTTTTTGCATTTTTGCCGATGATTGTTTGAGTATTTACATTAACATCAGATTCCAATGGTTGCGGATTTAATTGATTGCCTAAAATCAAAATTTCATCCCAATTTGGCATTGGCAATTCCGTGTACATTGCAGACACTACTGATTGGCCATTTACAGCCATCTGGTGAATTTCATCCATGAACCTGATTTCAACATCACTTTTTGCAAAATCTCTATCATAAGATAAATCAGATACAGTTAATTCGGTACTTTCATTTAATGGAGATTCTTCCAACTTGACAAATTTAGAAATAGGTTGACCACAGATAGGGCATTTGTCTAAATCTTTCAATAATATGCCTGTTGCTTCTTCATCATGAATATAACCACAAACTGTACATTTATATCTCATAATCTCACCTATTGATTATTATAAACAACATAATATAAAAAGATATCAACATGCCCCATTAATAAGACTTAAAGCATTGAAAGATCTTGGAAAACCGATATAGGGCAAAATAATTGTTATGGTGGAAATCAATATTTCTTTAGTATTTCCTAGTGTTAAATTAGCTTGAATATGACCTTTAAGCTGATTTTCACACCCTCCTAAAGTTGCAATAAAAACAAATGTTATCAATTCTCTTTGGTTATCATTTAAACCATCACGTGAATAGAAATCACCAAAACAAAAACCTTCTAAAAAGGTATTGAAATGTTTTTGACCCTCGGGAGTTGTATCGTTGATCATTTCAACCACTTCGCTTCCAAAATAACTCTCTTGAATTTCACGACCTTTTTGATATCTATTTTCAGAAGTAATATTCGCCCTATTACCTAAAGGCAATTCAATTCCTTTTTTATCAAATACTTTAATAACAATGCCGAAAAAGTTATGGGCACGGCCAAAACCAACATAAGGTACCGATTGATAAAGTAACTCTTTAACCTCTTCAGGAGAAATTTCTTTATCTAAAGCAGAAAGAAATATTTTTTTAAATGCTTTAGGTGATTGACAAGCGATTAAAGATGCCAAAATAACAAGAATAGATTCTTTTTCACTTAAATTAGAATATTCAAAAACTTCATTAAATGCAAAGTTTTTGAAAATTTCATGAAATTCAGGGTCATGTATCTCAATACGATTAAAATTCTCAAATAATTCATTCATTTTTATCACTAATTTAAAATAAGATTAATAAACTATAAAGATATATGCAAAAATCAGCTAAAAAGCATGATGGTAAAACCTAGAAATCAAAAACCAATGAAAAAGGTATTGCAAAGTTAAAAAATAAAATTCAGAAATATAGATTCCTCTATTTTTTAGAAATTTATTTAAACTAAATTTTCAATAATATTTCTATGAATAAAAATCGATGCACTTGGACAGGTGATGATGAGTTGTATATAAGGTATCATGATGAAGAATGGGGCGTGGCAACTCATGATGATAGGGAACTATTTGAAATGCTTGTTTTAGAATCTTTTCAAGCAGGACTTTCATGGATAACTATCCTAAAAAAACGTGAAAACTTCAAAAAGGCTTTTGATAACTTTAATGTTGAAAAAGTATCTAAGTATGATGAAGATAAAATTAATGAACTTTTGGAAAATAAAGGGATCATCCGCCATAAAGGTAAAATTACCTCAGCAATTAACAATGCCTGTGTATTTGTTGAAATTCAACAAGAGTTTGGAAGTTTTAATGAATATATATGGTCTTTTACAGATGGCAACATCATAAAAGCAGAATTTTTAACTGAATCCGATTTATCTAAAGAGATTTCTAAAGATTTGAAAAAACGTGGAATGAAATTCGTTGGACCGACAATAATCTATTCCTATTTAGAATCTGTTGGAATTATAGACAATCATCAGAAAGACTGTTTCAAATATTAAAATAAAAAATAAGAGAGTAATTGAATTACTCGTCTTTGTTCCAATACATAATACCATAAACAATGCATAAAAGTGTAGATAAGATAATTCCTAAATAAACACCCCAAATTCCAGGATCTTCTATTCCGAAAATCATCATTAAGCATCACTTCCTCTTTTATTTATATCTTTAAATGCATTATCAATAACCTCTTGAGCAGGAGGCTTGGTAAGTAAACTTACTACAATAACAAAAATTGTTGAAATCGGCACTGCTATTAACATTACATCAATATATGGCCATGGTGCAACGGATAATAAAGTATTCACACCAAAAATGAATTTGCATATTCCAAGTCCAGTAGCTGTTTTTGCAAATACAAATACCATCCAGAATAAACTTACAAAAGTTCCAGACAATATTCCAGCAATAGCTCCAAGTTTTGTAATTCCTTTCCAGTAAAGAGCACCTAAAAATACTGGCAAAAATGCAGCTGCACAAATTTCAAAAAATAAACTTGTGCCTAATGCAACCACACTTCCTGGAAGTGAAAAAGCCATTACCAATGCTGAAATAATGGCTATTAAAATACCAATTCTTGAAATACTTACCTGATCTAGTTTTTGTTTGGATTTATTTCTTATTGTTCCATAAATGTCTACACCAAATGCAGTTCCCTGAGTATGTAATTGTGAAGATATTGTTGACATTGCAGCTGCAATTAAGGATAGTAAGAAGATATATACAAACCATTCAGGCAGTGCCATTGTGATAAATGTTGGAATGATTTTGTCGATGTTTCCTCCAACTACATCTACTGCGATTTTGCCTAATTTTTCAAAGAAGTAGACATTTGAAAGAGATCCGACAATATAAGCTGTTGTTGGCATGATTGCGATGAATATACCCCCTATTAAAACAGACCGGTTTAATTCTTTATCTGATTTAACTGTCATGAATCTTACGATCAAGGAAGGTTGTGCCAGTACACCAATACCTACGCCAATTAAAGTAGATGATACAAGAGACCACCAGAACGGTGTTCCGAACTCTGGAAATGCGGTCCATCCCGTACCTCCTTTTGCAGTGGCTTCGGCAGGGTATAAATTAACCATGTTTGTTAAAGCAGTGTTTGCAGTATCAACTCCTCCAAGCAACCAATAGACAAATACAAGTAAGAATAGCATTGCAACAACCATGATTGTTCCTTGTAATGCATCAGTATACATTACACCACGTATTCCTCCAAATAATACATAAAATGTAATAATAATTGACAAGATTAAAAGTGCAATACTGAAATCAATTAATAAAGAAGATTCCAAAAATCTTGCAGCTCCGATTAAAACTACAGCTGCATATAATGGCATTGCGCAAAATATAATTAACCCTGAAGTATAATGGATAAATTTAGAATCGAATCTCTTTCCTAAAAATTCAGGAAAGGTCAAAGACCCTAATGCATGACCCATACGACGAGTTCTTTTTCCTAAAAATACAAATGCAATAAATACACCAACAATAATATTTAAGAATGCAAGCCATAAAACACTCATTCCATATTCACCAGCCACTCCTCCAAAACCTACAATAGCTGCCGTGGATATGAAAGTTGCACCATAACTCATTGCCATGATAAATGGGTGAGTATCTTTACCAGCAATCATGAAGTCTTCAGAAGAATTAGTTTGTTTATAGGCATAATATCCTACAAATACTAAGGTAAATATGTACACTATAAATATTATTGCTAAAATCATAACGTCCATAAATAATTACCTCTAAAAATAATAATAAAATTATTCCAATTACATATTTAATTAAAAAAATATTTAAACATTATGTTAATTTATACAACAAAATAATTAACTCAATAGGTTTCGCCAAAGATTTTATCATTTTCTTTAAAATCAAACATGATTTTTAATGCTTCATCAATTGACAAATCTAACTCCTGAGCCAATAATGATTGTGCATTTAAATCCTCAGAAAGTCGACCATAAAGAATAAATTTTAATAATTTCTCCACAATCATGAAAAATATATGTCGAGTCTGTCCAATAATGTGATTTTTTAAAATTTTGATTTTGGAATTGGAGAGAGATTATTTAATGTTCGGAGTGCTTTTTACACTTGAAATAGTGCTTTGAAGATATTTTTCCATAAATTGAAATTTTTTTAAACGGTTTAAATGGAAAAGTCGGCCGGTTATTAATTTTAATATATATTATATCTTATGGTTTGTAATGATCCGATGGGCGTTTCACTTTTATGGATATTTAAAAGCATTTTTCAAAATGATTAAATGCATTTTCATAGTTTCTCTGTTCAAATTCCAATATGCCTTGTTTAAATTTGTCATACATATTAATCAGAACTTGAATTTATTATTTGATAGCTATAAAAAGATGATATATAATATAAAGTAAATATTTTCTTTTAATTAATATTTGAGAAGATAAAATCAATATCAGATAACATGTGTAAAAAAATTTAATTATGAAAATTAAACTGCATAACAAAGTTTTATATGAACTAAATTGGATATTTAACATATTGAGAAAAATTTGATAAATAGGGATATCATGTTTTGGAATGAAGAAGCAGAATGTATGAGTAAAGAAAATAAAGAGGAAATTCAACTTAAAAGACTTAAAAAAACTGTAAGACTCGCATATGAAAATGTAGAGTTTTATAGAAAACGTTTTGATGAAATTAATTTAAAACCAGAAGATATTAAAACATTGAAAGATATTGAAAAAATCCCATTTACAACAAAAAGTGACTTAAGACAGGCATATCCCCTAGGATTGCTTGCGGTACCTCGTGATGAAATCGTAGAAGTTCATGCATCATCCGGAACCACTGGAAAACCAACTGTAACCGCATACACTCAAAATGACTTAGATATCTGGGGAGAATGTATTGCACGTGGACTTAAAATGGCAGGTACCGAAAAAGAATACATTATTCAAAATGCATACGGATACGGATTATTTACCGGAGGATTTGGCATTCACCACGGAGGAAATAGAATGGGTGCAATAACTATCCCAATTTCAGCAGGTAACACAAAAAGACAATTAGATACAATGATAGATTTCCAAAGTGATATTTTAACTTGTACTCCTTCATATGCAATGTATCTTGGAGAATCCAGAGAAAAAGCCGGAATCCCTCTCAAAAACATTAACTTAAAAGCAGGTATACATGGAGCTGAAATGTGGACCACTGAAATGAGAAATAGAATCGAAAACTCCCTTGGAATTAAAACACATAACATTTATGGATTAACAGAGGTTATGGGGCCAGGTATTGCTCAGGAATGTGGTGAACAAAACGGCATGCACATTCAAGATGACCATTTCTACCCTGAAATTATCGACTCTGAAACTGGAGAAACACTTGATTATGGTGAAAAAGGAGAACTTGTATTAACCTCATTAACTAAAACTGGAATGCCTATTCTAAGATTTAGAACAAAAGATCTGACCTCACTTGTTGGTGAAAAATGTGAATGTGGAAGGACTACTGTTAGAATGACAAGAATCACTGGAAGAAGTGATGATATGCTAAAAATCAAAGGAGTTATGGTTTTCCCATCACAAATTGAAAAAGCATTGCTTAAAGTTAGTGGAATTACCCCTAATTACTTAATCCATGTAACAAGACCGGATATTTTAGATGAAGTTGAAGTTAGAGTAGAAGCTACAAAAGAACTATTCTCCGATGAAATGAAAGAAATGGAAAGAGTGGAAAAAGAAATTCAATCATCCATCAGATCAGAAACAGGACTTAGAATGGATGTGACTATTTGTGAACCGGAATCACTTCCAAGAAGTGAAGGTAAAGCTATTCGTGTAATTGATGAAAGAGACTTTGAAAGGTGAAAACATGGCAGTTAAACAAATTTCAATTTTCGTTGAAAATAAAGAAGGAAGAATTAAAAAAGCAATAGACACATTGGCTAAAGAGAATATTAATATTCGAGCATTATCCATTGCAGATACTGCAAAATATGGAATTTTAAGACTAATTGTTTCAGATAATGCAAAAGCAATTGAAGCTCTCGAAAAGAATAATTTTGTTGTTAAAGAAAATGAAGTTATTATTTTAGCAATTCCAGATGAGCCTAATGGATTAAATTCAACATTGGCCATCTTTGATGAAAAAAATATTAATCTAGAATATTTATATGCATTTGTAAGTAGTAAAACAGATGAAGCCATTGTTGTAATGCGATTAGAGAATATGGAAAAGGCTATTGAAGCTTTAAAAGATTCCAATATTAAAATATTAGATAACAAAGACATAAAAGAGTTATAGAAAAGATTAACTTCTTTTCTAATACTTATTTTTTAAAAAATAGTGAAAAAGAAAATAGCTAGAATTCTTTTAATAAATTAGCTACATCCTCTTTTGAATAACCTAAACGTACGAAAAGGCTTTTTAGAGGCTCATTTTCAGGAATGACTCCTAATTCTCTCCAACTTTTAAAATCATTATGTAAAATACCGTTAATTAAAAGCTGAATAGTAATCAAATCATCACTTTTAACTGCAATAAACGCATCTTCATCCTTGAAAACATTGTCTGGGTCGATTAGTGTTATTCTACCGTCCCTGTCTTTTTTTACGATAGCATTGTCAATTTTATACACCATAATACCACAACTGTTATTATATAATAATATTTTATTACAATTACTATTTAAAATTTAACCTTTGATAGATTTATATCCACTTTCAATTGCTTTTAAATTCATTGCATGAAATTTAGGTTTTAAATTATTTTTCATTGCATCAATAACTGATTCTTTTGTTAATGGAAACTTATCATCAGCAGTGACAGCTCCTAAAAGAACCATGTTTAAAGATAAAACACTTCCAGCATCAATAGCCAATTGAGTTCCATTAATTGGAAGTACATGATTGAAATTTTCTTTTAGAGTCTTAGTGATGCTGTCCACACTCGGATAAGGATTATTGGTTGAAGATGGAATAATCGGATGAGTATTGTAAACAATTTTAGTTTCTGAGTTTACTTTATCAAGTCCTCTTATTGTTTCAACCGGTTCAAAAGAAAGTAACATGTCTGCTGCATGATTTGGTATAATTGATGAGTTGTATCCTCCAATTTTTAATTCAGTAGAAACTGATCCTCCTCTTTGAGACATGCCGTGAATTTCACTCATCACTACATCCAAACCTTGAGTCATTGCAGCTTCACCTATGATTGTAGAAGTTTTAATAATTCCTTGACCTCCCACACCACAAATATAAATATTATAATGATTATCCATATTATCACCTACCTGCTTCCAGTGCACCATATTTACAGACTTGTATACACACATTACATCCATCACATTGTGATTCATCAATGACAATTTTGCCATTGACTTTTGAAATAGCCGGACAAGCCAATGCGCTTACACATTTATCACAATGATTGCAGTTTTTCTCAACTAAATGAACTGGAGGTTTTTTAGTTAAACCTTTGATTAAAGTACATGGAGCTTTTGATATGATTACTGCAGTATCCTGTCTTTCAAATGCTTCCTTATAAGTTTTAACAACTTGTTCTAAATTAAATGGATTAATTACCCGTACATAATCACATCCGCAAGCAAGAGCTAATTTACGAATAGATACCTCAGGAGCTTCATCACCCATTCCATCAACAGGAATGCCCGGATTTGGTTGACCACCAGTCATAGCTGTAATTCTATTATCCAAAACAGTTAAGACAAAATTATGTTTATTATGTACTGCATTGATTAATGGTGAAATACCGCTATGGAAAAATGTAGAATCCCCAATGAAACTTGCTACTTTCTGATCAGTTGAAACGGAAAATCCACAACCATCACCAACACTTGAACCCATAGACAATAAGTAATCAGCAGCATTATATGGCGGATTGATACCGAGAGTATAACAACCAATATCTGAAGCAAATATTACATCTGATGTTTTTAAACCCAATTCATCAATTGCAAGGTTTATTCCATAATACATTGCTCTGTGAGGACAGCCTGCACATAATACAGGTGCACGAGAAGGTAAATTTTCTTCTAGCTTATTTAAACTTGATGAATAATTAACATTAACATCTTCTTTGAAGTTGAATACGTCATTTAATCCATCTGCAACCACATCTGAGTTGAATTCATGATACAATGGAAAAGTTCCATCAAGCTTACCATGAACCTTAACCTTTAATTTTTCATCCCCAACAGCAGCTAAAGTTTCCCTTTCCATTATCGGGTCAACCTCTTCAACAATGAATACCTCATCCACATCTCTTAAAAATTCACAAACTTTATCTTTTGGAAATGGGTAAGCAAATCCCAGTTTTAATATGTTAATATCTACACTATTAAATTTACAAACATCATGAGCATAATTATATGCGCTACCTGAAGCAATTAAAGCATATTTTTTATTATCAGTCAAAGTAACTTCCCTATTGTATTCGCTTTTGTTAGTTAACTCTTCAATTTTATGGATTTTATCCCATAATCTAACATGCATATCCCCTGCAAATGCCGGAATAGGAACATATTTAGATGGGTTTTTTTTAAAGTGACTTCTCCTCCAATGACCATCATTATTTGATGAATTATCCTTAACCTCACCAAACTCAACTACTCCTCTCATGTGAGATACACGTGTAGTTGTTCTAACAATAACTGGCAAACCAAATTGTTCTGATAAATCAAATGCATATTTTACCATGTCTTTTACTTCCTGACAATTTGATGGCTCTAAAATAGGCACATTTGCAAACCTTGCATAATTACGAGTATCTTGTTCATTTTGAGATGAAAAGAGTGATGGGTCGTCTGCAGACAGAATTACCATTCCGCCAGTTACCCCAGAGTATGCAGTGGTCATGAATGAATCTGCCGCAACATTCATACCAACATGCTTCATAAAAGTAAATGATCTCAAACCTGAAGCAGCTGTAGTAGCTGCAACCTCCATAGCAACTTTTTCATTAGTGGAAAACTCAAAATAAATATTAGCATCCTTAGCCAAAACTGATAACACATTTCCAATTTCTGATGAAGGAGTTCCGGGATAGGTAGCTGCAATAGAAACACCTGCTTCAATTACTCCCCTAACTGCAGCTTCATTACCTAGTAAAAATTGTTTTTCACCAGAGCCCCCTGTAACTAATTCTTTTAAATTCATTATATTTTCCTCAAAATTATAATTAATACAATATATTATATAATAGTTTAAGGTATAAATATTATATTATAATGTTTTATAAGCTTACAATTTTGGAGGGGAGATGATGATAAAAATTTATGTTTCAAGATTTAATAGTGAAACCGATACAGAACCACATTTAGAGTGTTATGAGATAGAGCAAACACCTAATATGAAAGTTCTTGATGCACTACAAGCTATTAATGAAAAATACGAGGCAGACATTAGTTTTCAGAGTTCCTGTAGAGCAGGCCAATGTGGATCCTGCGGGATCCTATTTAACGGAAACGGTGCTTTAGCTTGTCAAAAAGAAATAAAAAACGGCGCTATTATTGAACCTCTTAATTTTCCAGTCGTTAAAGATTTAATTGTGGATAAATCTAGCATTGAGGCAAAAGTTAAAGAGTTGGAACTATCTCTTCAATGCAATCACACATCTGATGAACTTGACACCAGCATAAGTAAAGAAGATTCAAAAGAAACTAAAAAAGTTAGAAGTTGTATTGAATGCTATTCATGCTATTCTACCTGTCCGGTTGTCAATATTGCAACAGCCGAATTTGGCGGACCTTACCTAATGAGATACATCAGAAAGTTTGAAACCGATTCAAGAGATAACTATGACAGGCTTAAAGAAGCCATTGATGAAGGATTATATAACTGTACTAGCTGTGGCAAATGTTTAGCAGTTTGTCCTAAAAATATCAATACCTTTGGTGACGCCATTGAAAAAATGAGAGCTATTGCTGTTGCAAATGGTTCAGGACCGCTTCCAGAGCATGTTGGATTTAAAGAAAATATTTTAGAAACCGGAAGATCAATTAAAACAGATAACCCTTCATTTATTGAAGAAGTTGAAAATTATACCGGTTCAAAGATAGCGTTCTTTACAGGATGTATGGTTGATTACAAATTCTCTGAAACCGGCCATAAATTAGTTAAAATATTGAAAGAAAATGGCATTGACATTGATGTTCCTGAAGGACAAGTATGTTGTGGTTCACCACTCCTAAGGACAGGTCAGACAGACATTGTTCAAAACCTCGTTGATATAAATAAAGAAGTTTTCAAAGACTATGATACAATAATTACCATTTGTTCCGGTTGCGGAGCCACTTTAAAAAATAATCATCCAGAATTTGGTTCTAAATTAAATGTTATGGACATTAGCGAATTTCTGGTAGATAAAATTGACACATCTAAGTTAAAACCAGTAGATATGAAAGTCACTTATCATGACCCATGTCACTTAGGAAGAGGTCAGGGAATTAAAGACCAACCAAGGGAAATTATTGAAATGATTCCGAGTGTTGAATTTGAAGAAATGCTTTATCCCTGCCAATGTTGTGGTGCTGGAGGAGGAATAAAATCTGGTAGGCCTGAAATAGCAATGGATTTATCAAAATCAAAAGCGAAAATGATTAAAGATACTGGTGCTGATGCAGTTATAACTATTTGCCCGTTTTGTAAGTTAAACCTAAGAGATGGTTTAGATGCCATGGATTGTGGAAATATTGAATCATTGCACATACTTGAATTATTAGATAAAGCATATGAATAGTTAAAATAGGAGTTGATTGAAATAGGAGATGCTGCTGTAAGTGAAGAAAAAGTAGTTGAAACAACGACAATGTCTTCTAGTGAAAACAAGGAAAAAAATGAACCTGAGAAAAAATCAACTTCGAAGAAAAAATCCAAGTCAACTGAACAATCCCGAGGTACTGCAAGAGTTAAACTCATAAGAGACCCGGAAAAAAAGGAAATAAACCTCTTTAAAGACAACATTTACATTGTTTTTGTGGAATGTGAAACTCCTGGAAATATTGGTTTTCTTGCAAGAACCATGGCAAACTTTGGATTGAAGAATTTGGTTTTAATTAATCCTCCAACATTAACAAACGAAGCATATTATCAGGCGACACATGGAAAATACATTGTAGAAAATGCAAAAATTTATCCAAGTTTAGATAGTTTTTACCAATCACAGAGAATCGATTTTAAAGTCGCTTCAACCGGAATGGCGGGAGGAAGTTATAATCTATCAAGAATTCCAATTAAACCCGAAGAACTTGGCAAATCAATGAATGTTTCAAATAAGATAGCAATATTATTTGGAAGAGAAGGAAATGGACTTACAAATGAAGAAATTGAAAACTGTGACATTTGTGTTTCCATTCCAACCGATCCCACTTATCCAATAATGAATATATCACATGCGGCTGCAATCATATTTTATGAATTGTTTAAAAATAAGCATGAATTTGGTGTAGAAGGACTGAAGGAAAGTAGTTCTTTAGAAAAAGAATATCTGCAAAAGAATATGAATGAGTTAATAGATTCCTTAAATATTCCCGAACATAAAAAAAGAAATGGTAAAAAGACTTTTAATAATATAATATCACGTGCATTTATTACTGGACGTGAAACACATACTCTGAATGGGATTTTAAGACGATTGAAAAATAAACTTGGTGAACAATGAGGCTGCCTAGATTTGTAGATATCAGTAGATTTGCCCTTAAATATATATTCAATTGGAGATTTTGGATAGCTGAAATTACTAAAAAATCAAATATATATAGAAACATCATTGACAAAACTCTTTTTGAAGATGATGAAATCATTGTTATACCCAATACTATAAACGTAAATCAGAAAATAGAATCAGAAGGTTCTGAATTTTTACCTACTGAAGTTATTAAAGATGTGATTAGACGTTGCAGAGACATTGTTATTATGAACACCTGTCTTTGCAGAACTTCAAACGGATGTAGCGATTATCCTCAAGACATAGGTTGCATATTCTTAGATCCAACAGCAAATAAAATTCCAAGCCATATTGGTAGAAAGGCAACAGTAAAAGAAGCTTTAACTCAAGTTGATGAAGCAGATGCTGCTGGTTTGAGCCATATTATTGGAAGAAATAAAATTGACACTATTTGGATGAATATTAAACCTACAAAAGGATTATTGACAATATGTCATTGTTGTCCATGTTGTTGTTTATGGAAAGTATATCCTAATTTAGATGATTCAATAAGTGATAAATTAGAGAAACTTGAGGGCGTTGAAGTAAAACTTCATGAAGATAAATGCAAAATGTGTAAAAAGTGTCTCGATGAAGTTTGCATGTTTCAGGCAATAAGTTTAAAAGATAATAACATCTCTATTGATTATGATATCTGCAGAGGTTGCGGCCTTTGTGTTAATGTGTGTAAATTTGATGCTATAACAATCAACTACACTGATGAAACTATTGACAGAGTAGTTAATAGAATTGATAATTTACTTGAAATAAAAGAATGAAAACATAACTGGTGTGAAAATATGGCAATTTTAAGTGATAAAACTATAAAAAAATATTTGAAAGAAGGCAAAATAGAAATTGAACCACTTTTAGATGAAAAACAAATACAACCATCCTCTGTTGACATGAGATTAGGAGAGGAGTTTAAAGTATTTAAAGTAATTAGAAAACCTTATATTGATCCGAAAGATGAAGAAGATATCGATTCCTATATGGAATCAACAACCGTTAGAAAAGGGGAAGCATTTATAATTCACCCAAACGAATTTGCCTTAGCTACCACTTTAGAGTATGTTAAAGTGCCTGATGACCTTGTTGCAAGAGTAGAAGGTCGTTCAAGCATGGGCAGACTAGGTGTTACAATGCATGTGACTGCAGGTTTTATTGACCCTGGTTTTGAAGGCAACATCACTTTAGAGATATCTAACATCGGCGCAATGCCTGTTGCTTTATACCCCAGTCAAAGAGTATGTCAAATTGTTTTTGAAACAATGACAACGCCTTCTGAATTGCCTTATGGACATCCAGATAGAAATAGTAAATACATGGGTCAAACCCGCCCGGAGAGTAGTAGAGTTAAGCTAGATTATGAATTAAAAAAAGAATAGGAGTTAAATTTTATGAATCATGATAAGATGTCAAACATCAGTGCAAAAAGAGGATTTTTATGGCCTTCTTTTGAGATATACTCTGGAGTATCCGGTTTTACAGATTATGGTCCTCTTGGAGCGAGCCTTAAAAATAATATCATGCAGAAATGGAGAAAACAATACGTTTCAGGTGAAGGATTTTACGAAATCGAAGGCCCTACAGTAATGCCAAAAGAAGTTTTAAAAGCATCAGGACATGTTGATAACTTTACAGACCCAATGTGTAAATGTGAAAGTTGTGGAGAAGTTTACAGAGCAGACCACATTATTGAAGATGCCATTGGAGAAGATGTGGAAAGTTTAGAAAATGAAGAACTTGACCGAATTGTTATTGACAACAACATTACCTGTCCAGATTGTGAAGGAAAATTATCCAAAATTTGGAATTACAATTTAATGTTTAAAACTGAAATTGGTGCAAAAGGAGATAAAGTAGGATACATGAGACCTGAAACTGCACAAGGAATCTTTATTTTATTTAAACGTTTAGAAAGATTTTTCAGAGGAAAATTGCCATTTGGAGCCGTTCAGCTTGGAAAAGCATACAGAAATGAAATTTCACCAAGACAGGGAGTAATTAGGCTTAGAGAATTCACACAAGCAGAAGCGGAAATCTTTTTAAATCCTAAAAATAAAACACATCCTAAATTTTCACAAATTGAAAATGTAGTTTTGCGCTTAAACTCACAAGAAGTTCAGGAAAACAACTTAGAACCTTTGGAAATTACTGCTCGTGAAGCATTAGATAAAGGAATTGTAGCTAATGAAATGTTGATTTATCAATTATATTTAGCCCGTAAATTTTTAACTGAAATTGGTATTCCTGAAGATGTTTTAAGATTCAGACAACATTTAAAGGGAGAAATGGCCCACTATGCACTAGATTGCTGGGACGTTGAAGTTTTTACTGATAAATATGGATGGGTTGAAATAATCGGAATAGCTGATAGAGGAGATTATGATTTATCTTCACACTCTAAATACAGTAATGATGAATTAAATGTATTTATTGAATATGACGAACCTAAAAAAGTTCAAAAAACAATTGTTAAACCTAATTTATCTAAATTCGGACCAATATTTAAAGGAAATTCTCCAAAAATAAAACAAGCAATTGAAGATACGGATGTAGAGGATATTAAAGCTGCAATTGAAAATGAAGGGAAATTTACTGTAGAATTAGATAAAACTTATGAAGTAAGCGAAGATTTGCTCATTTTCGAAGATGTTGAAGAAGAAATAACTGGTGAAAAAATCATTCCCCACGTTATTGAACCCTCATTTGGTATTGATCGTATTACTTATTCTGTTTTATTGCATTCATTTACTGAAACAGAAGGAAAAGATTACTTTAAATTTAATAAATCAATTGCCCCTATCCAACTGGGTATTTACCCACTTCTCAATAAAGAAGGCCTGCGTAAAATAGCTCAGGAGTTAACTGAAACTTTAAGGATGGCCGGTTTTACTGTGGAATATGATGTGAGTGGAACTATTGGTAAAAGATATGCTAGAGCCGATGAAATTGGAATCCCTCTTGCAATTACAGTTGATTTTGATACCTTAGAAGACAATCAAGTGACTGTAAGAGACAGAGACAGTGAAGCTCAAGAAAGAATTCCGATTGATGAGTTAAACGATTACTTAGAAAAATATTATAAATGAGTTTTAACTCATTTATTTTCAATTTTAAAATTTTCATATAGATTATTTGCCCAGTTTATTGAATCGATATTTTTAGAGGTCAATAATCTATTTTGATCAAAAGAACCATCTTCTTTAAAAAGACCTAAAATCATTGATTCGTTTGTAATGATTAACAAGAATGTCTTTTCACTACTGAAAAAAGATAATTTTTCAATTTCTGATTTTTCATCAAAGACTTCAAAAAGACCCAGTGGAGCCATTACTTCGACTTTTTTGTTATTCTTCACCAAATCATTAAGTTTATCGTTGAAATTTTCATGGAAAAATGGCAAAATACATTTAACCTCTTCCGCATCATCCAATGATTTTTCAATGAAGTTATAAATTTTATATGCATCCACACCACCCGATTCAATAAGGCAGACATTGTTAAGCAAATATAACTCAGCAATTGAGTGAATAGGAATCATGCAAACCAGATGTTTATCCAAAATATTAAAGAACTCATTTAACAAAGTAATCAAATTACCTAACTTTAATACTTGCCTTACTTTCAGTTTAGTGGAATTGGATAAAAAATACTTATTGTGCTCTCTGTACACATGTCCTTTTAGCTCTAAATTATGCAAATTACTGGATATCGAACTATAACTTAAGGAAGTGATACTGTTTATGTCTTTCATATTTAAAGGACACTCAAATAATGTTGCCAATATTTTTAATCTAATTATTGAATTTGCAAGGTATTTTACTTCTTCTGAAATCGAATCATAGCTTTTTAAATAGTTTTCATTATTTTCCAAATTAATCACCAACAAGTATTACTTATATCATTATTTTTTATTACTAAAAAAATATAAAATCTCCTGAAGTGAGAAAATGTGAAAAAGTGAATTTGCAAACTGAATAAATATCAGATTGGTGCAGTTATGTCCATGATATTTAACAATCTTTCAAAAAAAAAATACAATAAGATAGTCAAATACCAATGTTGTATATTTTTAGTAATCCATACATCGTTTTTAAATGCGACACTTGGAAAGTAAAATTAATAAACATTATGGTTAAAATATTATATAAAAAGTTTATATTTAAAAATCATAATGCCATAAGTGAATAAAATGATTGATACACATATTCATGCAGATGCTAGAAGTGGAGAAGATTTTAGAGATATGTATCTATCTGGAATAGACAAAGCAATAACATGCAGTTATTATCCTTACAAAATAGAACATGAACTTATTTTATTAAATCATCTAAACAGAATTCTGGAATTAGATACAAAAAGAGCATCTGAACATGGGATTGATTTAAAAGTCGCATTAGGAATTCACCCAACAAATACAAATTTAAATCCTGAAATCATCTTTGAAAACTTATATAAATGGATAGAAAATAAGGATATCGTAGCTATCGGTGAAATCGGTCTTGAAGACTTAACAGATTCAGAAATTGATATTTTTAAAAAGCAGTTAGATATTGCAGATGAAACAAACACCAAAGTGATTATACATACACCAAGAAAAAACAAAGAAGAAGTTTTAAAAGTAATTTTAAATATTGTTCCAGAGCATTTAGATGAAAAAAATGCAGTTATTGACCATGTTAATCAAAAGATTATTGATGATGTTTATGATAACGATTATATGATCGGTTTGACAGTACAGCCTCAAAAAATGGATAAGGAAGAAGCAATATCAATTTTAGATGAATATGGATTTGATAATTTCTTATTAAATAGTGATATGAGCAATAAACCTTCAGATCCGCTTTCAGTACCAAAAACTGTTCGTGAATTAAAAAGGTTAGGTTATAAGGACAGTGAAGTTGAAAAAGTGGCATTCAAAAATGCTCAAAAATATTTTAAGATTTAAGTGAACATTATAAAAAAAATACCTATTCCAATTGCAGGACTTATGCTTGCATTATTTTCACTCGGAAATCTCCTACAGGACATACATCCATATATAAGGCATTTATTTGGATTTTTTGGAGCTATTATATTAGTTTCAATTATTTTGAAAGTTGTTTTATGCCTTGAGGATGTTAAACAAGACTTTAAAAATCCTGTAATTGTAAGCAGTTCTGGAACTTTTTCGATGAGCGTGATGCTTATATCTACATACATTATAAATTTTGTGCCAAGTATTGCATATGCTATCTGGATAATTGGAATTGTATTACATTTAATGCTAATGATTTACTTTACCTATCATTTTATCATATGTAATTTTGATATTTCCACAGTCTATCCAAGCTACTGGATAGTGTTTATTGGAATTACAATGGCCGCCGTCACATCACCTGCCCACAATGCACAACCACACGGATTTATATTTTTCCTAATCGGATTTATATCAATGATATTAACATCTCCCCTTGTAATTTATAGATACTTCATCCATGATGAAATTCCCCCTATGAACAAACCTTTGATATGTATTTTCACGGCATTAATGAGCATATTGATTGTGGGATATTTAAATTCGACAACCAATATTAATACCCCTTTCTTGCTGATTTTATATGGCCTATCCTGTATATTCTACATATTTGCACTTTATAAATTAATAGAATACAGGAATTTGGATTTCTATCCAAGTTTTGCAGCATTTACATTTCCATTTGTCATAAGTGCTCTTGCAACAAAAGGAGTTATAAAAGTGGTTGGTTCAACTACTCCTTTAAATTGTATTTTAACAGCGGAAATTATAATAGCCATAATGATAGTGGCTTATGTCTCAAATAGATATATTGGTTTTTTAAAAAATAGTTAAGTAGAAGTTAATCTACTTAATTTTTATTAATTACTTTTACTTTTTTAGGAGAAATAATAATTAAATTCTTATCATCTGTACGTGAAAGCAATAATGCCTGAGCACCGTATCTAGATCTCATCTGTTTGATTTTATCACCAGCCAATCTAAAATTAGGCGTACTTTCCTTTTCCAAGAAAGACAAATCCAAAATAACAGGATTTTGTTCTTCAATTACCTGATCAACAACATAATTGATATCATCAATTGTTTTCGGCCTAATTAAAACAATTTCATAAAAAGATTGTTCTGGAGTAATTACAAAATCATCATAAATTGGAGTTGGTTTTGGTTGAGGACGAGGATTATGGGCTTGGGCAGGTCTAGGAGCTTGCCTATAATGTTGTTGTGGATTTTGCCTATACTGTTGTTGAGCATTATTTTGCTGCATGTTCTGGTTTTCTTTAGGTTTTAAAGCATCACGAATTGAATCGAAAATACTGGAACCTTGTTTTTGATTGTTACTATCTGTTTCTTCAAAGCCTAAGCTTCTTTTTAAGTCATCTTTGAAACTCATTTAAATTACTCCTTTAGATATTCAACTATTGCATCTAATAATTTGGAAGCGCCATTATTATAAACATCCTCTGCAGGTAAGTTATATTTGGATTCAAAATATTCAGGACACATATCTAAATCAGCATTTTTAAGATTGATTGAAAGACCAACGACCTTGGTAGGTTCAACTGCCTCAATAGCTTTAATTTCTTCTTCAATTCCTTTAGGTTCTCTGTAGGGATGATTAGGCCTGTGTCCAACAATCACTGCATCAGGAGCAGCCCCTATTAGAATTGCCGCTGATAAACCTCTTGGATGAGGATTTCCGTTTTCAGTTAAACTTGATTGGCCTTCAATGAAAATAATATCCGGTTGTTTTCTATCTTCAACATATTTAATAGCGGATAAAACTGCTGATGGTACATCCATAGCAGATAAGCTTCCTACTCTAAAATTAAAATCAGTGGGTTCCTCCAAACCCATTTCATCAGTAGATATAATTGCTGGATTTAATCCTCTTTCCCTACTTGCTAAACCAAGCATTTTAGTAGTTGTTCTTTTTCCACATTCCTGCGAGGTTCCTCCAACAAAGATTACTGGTGCTTTAGGAGTATAAGATATTTTAGGTAAAACTTCACATGACTTTCTAGGGGCAACACCGGCTATTTTTTTAACAACATCTAATCTTGGACTAATTTCTTTTAAAACAACATTTTTAGCATCAGCAAATTTCTTTAAAGATAGATTTTCCTCAATGGATAATGATCTAAATGAAGTGACTACATTCAATTCTGCGTCAATTGCCTGAACGGCATATTTTAATGCAATGCCTTCAGCACCAATAGGCAACATGATAACTAAGGACTTGGCATTGGGTGCCTCTTTTAAACATTCTTCTAAACTACCAGAGACAATTTGACCGCAAAACTGTTTTCCTTGTTTTTTAACATCATCATCAATGAAACCTACTGTTTCTACGCCTTCAAGGTTAGAGAATTTTTCTCCTCCACCTCCACAACCAACAACAACAAATGGATTTAAATCTTGAATTTCTTTAACTGATTTTACTGAATACAATAATGTCACCCCTATTCTAATAATTTATAACTTATAACTAATAATTAACCATATCAATATTAAATTTTTCAAAAAAATAATTTTTAAAAAAATGTTATTAGTATTAATGTATAGTATTTCACATTAATAAAGTATAATGTTTTTTTGCAAAAAAGTTCATTTATGGGAAATAATCAAAAAAATATTTTAATAAAAAAAATAGCTTTTTTAAATATAATGTTTTTTAATCAACTATAATGCAATAAAATAAATTTATTTACAATTTCAATATTATTTCGTTCAATTGAGTTAAAACAGTTAATTTCAAAATTAGGATTATGCAAAAACCAATATATATTTTTATTAATAAGACTACAAATATAATCATAATGACTAATGAAACCCCCAATAATGATACAAGAAAACCTTATGTTATACTAATTGGAAGTGCATCGGGAATTGGAAAGTCCACCATTGCGGCTGAATTGGCAAAAACATTGAATATCAAACATTTAATCGAAAGTGATTTTATAAGAGCGGTGGTAAGGGGCATTATTGGTAAAGAGTATGCTCCAGCACTACATAGCTCATCTTACGATGCCTATAAAAACATTAGAAATAAAAGCAGATACACAAGTTATGACGAATTGGTTTCAGCAGGATTCGACGATCATGCTTCCTATGTCATTCCTGCACTTGAAAAGATTATTCAAAGAGCAATTACTGATTATGATGATATTGTTATTGAAGGAGTTCATCTAGTCCCAGGATTAATAAATATAGAACAATTTAAAGATTACGCTAACATCTACTTTTTTGTATTAAGCTCTGATGAGGAATCGCATAAAGAAAGATTTGTAAAAAGAGCTATTCAGATACACCGAGGTGGAAAACAATTGGATTTCTTTAAAGAAAATAGAATTATTCACAATCACTTACTGCTACAAGCAAAAGCAAATAATGTTCATATAATCAATGCAGAATCAATTGATAAAACTTTAGAAAAAATATTATCAATAATCAACAAATCATGTGCAACAATCAACCTAATCAATACAGTTGAGGAATTAGAAGACGTCATAAATATAATAATCAATGAAAATAGTGGAAGCCTCGAAAAAATTACATATAACATTAAAGGATTTAAAGAACCATTAAGTCGCAACATTCATGTTAATGATAGGACTGCCGCTGAAAGGTTTATTAAAAATATTAATGAAGATGAAAGTAAAAAAGAATATTTGACTGAATTATATAAGCTATCTGAATATAGGAAAACAACAATTTGCGCTTCAAATCAGAAAAAACTCGATGAAATTATAAAAGAATTGAATGAAAAAGGATATGTTTTAAATGGATGATCAAACAATTAATGAAATGGTTATTAAATGTCCCGTGTGCTCCATTGAAGGTGTTGCAAAATCAATAATGAAAGAAATAGAAATACCCCATTTTGGAAAAGTCATGGAAACAACAATAAAGTGCCCTTCATGTGGATTTAAACACTCTGACATTATAGCTTTGGAACAAAATGACCCTGCAAAATATATTCTTGAAATAAATAAGAATAATTTATCAATTAGAGTAGTTAGATCACAATCTGCTACTGTAATTATTCCTGAAATTGGCATTAAAGTTGAACCCGGTCCAAAGTCCGAAGGTTATGTAACTAATGTTGAAGGAGTGCTTACTCGCTTTGAAAGTGCGGTTAAAAAAGCTTTGAATCTATTTGAAGATGATGAATCTCAAAAAAACGGATTGGATGTTTTGAATCATATTAAAGAGCTTAAAGATGGAAATGAAAATGCTACTTTAATAATGCTTGACCCATTTGGACAAAGCAATATTGTAAGTGACAATGTTGAGATTTTAGAAATTCCTGAAGATGAATTGCGTGAATTAAAAACAGGTTTCAGCTACATTGAAGATACTTGATTGAAATTAAAAACAAAACAGCACATATTTTTTATGGTATCCTGAAAAAATGAAAAAATCAATATGGGCAAATATTGTTCTGTGATTAAATATATTTTGTCAAAGTCATATTGCCACTTTCAAAAACTTGGAGGATTTCATTAAACAAAAAACTGTTTTCGGATATGGAGGCATTTTTATAATTTAACGCCAATAAACCGCCTATCGTGAAATAAATTAAGTACGATATCAATCAAAAATCACTAAAGTTTAAAAGAGCCAAAATTATTTATAGCATCACCTAAATAAACGATTAATGTTTAAACTAATTTATTTTTTAAATTAACTTTAAGTGATTAATATGGTAAATCTTGATAAAAATTTATGGAGTAGTAATCTGTTTAGCTTTTGCTATTCCATCATGGATGTTAGGAAATGCATTCCCCATCATAGGTGGGCCTATCATAGCGATTATTCTTGGAATGATTATATCCCTATTATGGAATGATAAAGGAGAAATTTCCACAGGAATCAATTTTACTTCCAAATATATTCTCCAGACAGCTATTGTCTTTTTAGGTTTCGGATTAAATTTAAATGTTATTGTAGCTACTGGGTTACAGTCACTTCCAATTATTATTGGAACCATCCTAATAGCTTTAATTGTAACAATCATTATGAAAAGATTAATGAATATGGATTATAATACTGCAGTATTAGTTGGTGTGGGATCATCTATTTGTGGAGGTTCAGCTATTGCAGCAGCTGCTCCTGTTATTGGCGCAGATGATGAGGAAGTTGCTCAGTCAATTTCTATAATATTCTTTTTTAATGTTCTAGCTGCGATAATATTTCCAATGCTGGGAAAAATGTTAGGTTTTTCAACAACAAACGGAGAAGCATTTGGCATATTTTCTGGAACAGCGATTAATGATACCTCTTCCGTTACGGCAGCCGCAGCTACATGGGATAACATGTGGGGTCTTGGAACCCAAACTTTAGACAAAGCAGTTACTGTGAAATTAACCAGAACATTAGCAATCATTCCAATAACATTAATTCTCTCATTATTACAAGCTAGAAATACGAAAAATGAAGGAGAATCATTTAGTTTAAGAAATGCATTTCCCATGTTTATTGCATATTTCATCATTGCATCAATTATAACAACTATTGCGATAAGTTTTGGTGCAGATGCAAATCTGTTCATGCCGCTTAAAGAATTAAGTAAATTCTTTATTGTAATGGCAATGTTAGCTATCGGATTAAACAGCGATATTATAAAACTTGTTAAAACTGGCGGAAAACCATTAATTCTTGGTGCAACCTGTTGGATAGCCATTACTGCTGTAAGTCTATTCTCCCAACATCTTATGGGACTTTGGTAAAATAAGTAAAAAAATATAAAATAATGTAATTAAGAAAATATCTCAAATTACATCTTTTCAGTTGATGAAAGAATTATTCTTCATCTTCTTCTTCATCATTATCTAATGAAAAACTAGCAAATGTGTCTTCTTCAACAACATCTTTTAATTTTAATGTTTTTTGCACATCCATAGCTAATGCATTACAATCTGCTTTAATAGCTTCTAAATGTAACAAAATTCTTTCTTTTTCTTGGTTAATTCTTTCAATGTTTGTGTATGGGTAAGTGGACTCTTTAAGCATTTCATACTCAACTGTAGTGTATGGGTAATCATTTAATTGTTTACATACATTTTTTAGAACTTCACCTAAGAATTTATTCATTTCAACTTTTACTCTTTCTCTAATCATTTTGTCGTCGTCTAAATTTTCTTTCATTAAACGTACAACTTCTGCTTTAGCGAAAGGTAATTTTTCATCATCTTCTTCAATGAATTCTTCAGAATTTTCTTCAATTTTTTCTTCTTCAGACATCATTACACCTCTTTTGAGTTTTTAAAATATTGAGTCGATCATCAATTTTTAATTAAAAATTACTCTTACATCAATATCTAATCAATTATTTATTAAAAGTATTATATAAACATTTTGATTAAATTGTAAAATCGAAGCATTATTTGAGTATTTATTAATATAACATATAAAATAATTTATCATGAAATTAATAATTATAATACTTGAAAAATTTTAAAAACTCCTTTCAAAAAAAATAAAAAAAGTAGTGGAAATACTACTTTAATTCATCGTTTTTTAAATATATTTTCACTTAAAAATATTATTGAAACCACACAAGAAACAAGCAACAGGAAAAATGGGTTAGCTGTTGGATGTAATTTAAAGTTACTGATCTTATTTTCAGGAATTCTGACATTTTTGACTTTAGATTTATTATGTATTACTTTTGAAGTTTTTTTAACTATCTTAACAGCAGCAATGTCTTTATTGTTAGACAAATCATAATCAAAACTATCACTTGTCACTGAAACCGTATTTTTAACAACACCTGTGCCTGTTGCAATAGCTTTAATACTTAAACTAGCAGATTCTCCATATCTTAAGTAATTAATAGTCCAAACATTAGTGAATTTATTAAAATTGCCTTTGCTAACTTTAAATGATTTTAATCTTAACAGATCATCTAAAATTTCATTTATTTTAATATTATAAGCAGCATCTGGACCATTATTAACAACTTCAATTACATAAGTGATTATTTCACCAATAACGTATTTATATTTAGAAGCTATTTTAGTAATGGATAAATCACTTGCTTGCGGAACAGATATTTCTTTATCTGCTTTATTATTGTTCAAATCCGGATCAAACTCATCGCTTGACAAATTTACAGTATTTTTAATTAATCCAGTAGCAATTACTTTACATCTAATAGTTAATTGTTTACTTTCTCCAGTTTTTAATGTGTTAACATGCCAATTACCATCGTTATAGTTTTCATCATCACTTGATTTTATAAATTCCAATTGTTTAGGCAATCTATCAAATACAACAACATTTGATGCGTCATTTGGACCATTATTTGAAATTATCAAGGTCCATGTGATTAAATCACCATAATTTGGATTAATATTATCCACCAATTTCTCAATACTCAAATCAGCAACAGGACGAACATTAATTTGAGCATCATCATAATTATTTGATTCATCCCAATCATATTCATAGGATACTGCCTGTGCATTATTGACTGTTAATCCTAAATCATTAGCTATGCAGGTTATATTTAAATATTCACACCCTCCAGCATTTAAATTACCAATATTCCAAATTCCATCAATATACTTTCCTTTTGTTGAATTATAATCAGCAAAGATTAGTGTTTCAGGCAAAATATCTGATAGTTCCACTTCACTTGCATTATCAGGGCCATTATTTTTAACTGTTATCATCCAAGTTATTGATTGGCCAAATAATGGATAGACATTGTTTACATTTTGAATTACTTCAATATCTACAGCTGGAGAAACCTTTATTGATTCATTGACCTTATTGTTTGTAGAGTTGGGATCATATTCAGTAGCATTAATTTCGACAAGATTAGTAATCACACCGGTTTTATTTACACGGCAAATAATTTCCAATGTTTGCATCTCCCTTTTTTCAAGACAACACACAAACCACAAATCATTATCATAAACCCCTTTCGTAGCTGTTGAATTAAGAATTATTAAACCATCAGGCATTATTTCTGATACTTTAACGCCTGTGGCCTTATTAGGACCATTATTTGACACAATTATTGTCCATTTAACCAAGTCATTATAGTTGGGATTAGTATTGTTGACTAATTTTATAATATTTACATCAGCAGATGGTTTTACTTCAATGCTTTCATTAGCTTGATTATTGCTTAAATTATAATCAAATTCCAGAGAAGTGACATTTACATCATTGATGATAATGCCTGTTCTATTTACCTGACAGATTATATTAACTTCATATTCTTCGCCAATGTCCAAAACATCTATATTCAATACTCCAGTTTGAGGATCATAATCACCTGAGGAGTCATCTTCAACCCAGATTAATGAGTTTGAAAGCGCTTCATAAACTTTAATATCATGTGCAATATTCGGACCGTTGTTTTTAACTGTAATTGTCCATGTGATTAAATCGCCATTTTTTGGTTTCTCTTCATCTACAGTTTTTGTAATTTCCAAATCCGCCGCAGAATTAACCGTTATGGATTTATTGTCCTGATTATTAGCTAAATTTGGATCATATTCATTTCCGTAGATATATGCAAAGTTTGTGTAGTTACCTGTTGCATTCACTTTACAAATTATATCAATAGACATTGACTCTCCAATGGCTAAATCTCCAAGTTCTATCATATCCTCTGTGAGAGATAATGTAGAATTGAAAGGAATGAATCCTTCAGGCAATATATCAGTTATTTTAACGCCAGTTGCATTGTTAGGCCCGTTATTTTTAATTGTTAATGTCCATTTGACAATATCCATATAGTCCACATTAGAGGCATTTACTGATTTTACAATTGATAAATCAGAAGCAGAACTGATTTTAACTATTTCACTATCCTCATTATTTGATAAGTCATAATCAAATTCCCGAGCAGAAGCGTTTACAGTGTTTTTAATAACCCCAGTATCATTAATTAATGTGATAACATTAAATACAATCTCTTCATTTACTTTGAGAGATTCTATTTTCCATGTTAATTTATTTGAATTATAATTAATTGGAATTAAAGTAGATGGAATCACATCACAAACCAAAATATCATGAGCGACATCCGGACCATTATTTCTAATTAAAATTGTCCAGTTTACTAAGTCATGATAATTAGGGACAGTATTGTTAACTGATTTTACTACCTGAATATCAGATGCAGGGTTAACTGTTATTAATCGTTCATCAAAATTATTGTCCAAATTAGTATCGAACTCAATGGCAGTTATATTGACCTTGTTTGTAATTTCGCCAGTTTTATTAATAATGGTTAAAATATTAAATGATACTTTTTCACCAACATCCAAAGTAGAAATGTTTAAAATTCCAGTTTTAGGATCATATAGTCCATCACTTGTATCACTTACATAAATTAAACCTACTGACAATAATTCCGATGCAACAACACCTGTTGCATTATTTGGACCGTTATTTGTAATGTTTATACACCATACAACAATGTCTTCAAAATTGTATACAGCTTTATCTGAAGTGATTTTAATTTGATTATCCACCTTTGGATAAACAGTGAATGTGGTAATGTTGGTTATTGACTTATAATAAGTGTCTTCATAATGTTTTGCTGAAACATAATATTTTCCGGGTTTTAAATTATCCAAATTGACATTAATTTCACCCAAATAATTTGTATTTCCATCACAATTATAAACAACTGTTCCATCTTCATGTTTGACTGTTAATAAAACACGAATATTATACTCACGACTATCCTGATATAGTTCACCTGTATTTGTAGCACCATAAACAGGATATTGTCCATCTACCGTGATGTTCACAGTATCTGCCGCATTATAAATCGCATTAGACACCGCCAAATTATCAAATTTAGCAATATTATTTCCCCCAATCAGAATTACTTTTATTTTTTCGCCATCCCCATAGTAAATATCTTTACTGAAAATAGGCAACTGGTAAACCCATGCTTGATTTTGGTACAATTCATTATTTTCCAAAGTGAGTTTTTCGCCCATCTCATCATAATAAATTGCACTACCGTTTCTTGCTATATTAAATTTAAATGAATTATTTTTAATAGAAGCATATGAGCTATTAATATAAATTGCTCCACCCAATCCATCATCCAACTTATCCACATCAGGAACAGCTTCATTTGAATTGAATGAAGATGTTACAATTAAAGTATTTTTACCTTTAATATAAACAGCACCACCATCAATATTGGCCTTATTAAAATTAAAGATTGAACTCTTAATTGCAACATCTTCAGCTTCGATATTAACGGCACCACCATATTTTGTTACATGATTATTTTTGAAATCTGAATTGTTGATTAATATATTCAAACCTTTTGCTTGGATAGCTCCGCCAACTGGTGCAGAATTTCCATCGAAACTACAATCTAGAATGTTTAATTTCATATAATCAAACAGAAATCCTGTTGAGATTGCACCACCATACAATCTATTTGCAGTATTTCCAATGAATGTACAGTTTACAATAGCTCCTGATGCGTGAAATGTTAACGCTCCTCCCTGATCTGCACTATTATTAATAAAAATGCATTTAACATAGGAAGAACCATCACGAACACATCCGGCTCCTCCGTGGGAATGAGATCCCAGACTAATAGCCCTATTATTTTTGAAAATACAGTTAATTACTTTAACATTTGAATCAGGTAAATCCAAACCTACTTGTATTGCACCACCAAAGCAATCTTGTTTTGCTTTTATCCAATTATCCTCAAAAAGACAATTTTTAATTACCGAATTCCTACCATAAACCGAAAGCGCACCAGAGTAGGAGTAATTTTCAAAATTTTCATTATACCCAGTGTTTCGTCTAAATTGACAATTATCAACAATGGTTCCTGAAGTAATATCTAAATCTGCAACTGTAAAAAGTGCACCTCCCTTATTAGCATGGTTATCTTCAAAAATACAATTTTCAACATGGACATTCTTTGATTTTATGTATATGGCAGACCCATACTTGGCGTTACCATTTATAAATTTTATATTTTTAAAAACACTTCCCTCACCTTTTACTTTTACATGAAAAGCGCGGGACAAATGTTTTCCATCTAGTATGGCAGTTTTATCCGCTGTCAGTGTGAGTTTTTTTGAAATTACAATTTGTTCGCCATTAGAATAATACTTTCCAGATAACTTTATTGTATCACCTGCTTTTGCCGAATCAATTGCCTCCTGTATGCTCTTATAAGTATTCTTTTTTGGTTTGATCGTTGATTTTAAAATATCTTGAGAATCTACCTCCAAAATTTCATCTTGAGAATTTTCTAGTTTTACCGTATTATCAGAGTCTACACCCATTCCATCAACAGTATCATTTAACTCCAATGCATATGAGTTTTCAACATTTAACCCAAATGCAATAAACATTAAACTAATAATACTAAGAGCAAATAGGAAATTTCTTCCAATAATAATCTTTCCATTATTTTTTAACATTATAAATCACCTTTGAGGACGATTATAAATACTATTAATTAACAAAAAGCTATTATCTAGCAATTAAACTTCTTATTTTGAGTTTAGATTTAAAAACAATAATTTTAAGGATAAAATTTAAAAACAATCCCAAATCAGTAGGATAATTTAAATAACAACCTACCACACATTATTTTCACATCAAATAATTTGACCAAATTTGGAGTTAATCTCAATTTAATCTTAAAAAATTAAAATTTTAAAAACCTCGCAAAATTTACCTCAAAATAAAAGATAATCTTTTTAAATCCTCAAAATAGCATTTAAACTAATAAATATTTAAAATTATGTATTTAAACAGATAATAATTGTTTTATATGTGAAAAAATGTATTTTAAAATGAAAATGAAAATCACCATAACAAAATATTTTATTGATAAAAATAATAATAAAATATAATTAAGGTAAGGTAAAAAACATGAAAAAGCAAATAGCAATACTCATTATGGTCTTATTATTAGTTGCTCCGGCAATACAAGATGTTGCTGCTGTAAAAACTATTTTTATAACATCAGACAATATTATTGACCATGATACTGACATACAAATGTTAAATTCTATAAAAAACTATATAGAAGAGATAAGTAATGGAAAACTTCAAGTAATTGTTGATAATGAAGCACCTGCTCCCGGAGAAGGATGGAGAGCAATAGAGGTGACTAGTGATGTAAGCATCTGTCTGGCTGCATCAGACGCTGGAAACTATCTGCAATTAGCTACAGCAACTACAAATTCAGATAAACAAATAATCTTTGTCAATACAGGAAGTTATGATTTAGACAACAATACAAACTTCTTAAGAAGAGCATGGGATGACAATTACTCAAACGTGACACTTGCAGGAATGCATGATCCTGGAACATTTCTTAAAAATGCCGGAATTTATTATGTTCAACCAACAAAAGAATTCCCAGATAATGCTCGCGATGGTTATTTAGATAGATATGACGAAAAAATGAATAAGCAAATTGCTCAGGAAATTGTAAATATCGTAAATACACATGAAAACGATACTAAAATTTTAAGTGATCAATTAATCAGCCGGAATATCATAAAACCGGCAATAATGGCTAATGCAAGTAAAGAATTAATAAATAGCAATGATACTGAAATGACAGGCCCTTATGGCAATTATACCTCAGCCCAACTATTGTATCAAACCAGCTCTTATTTAAATGGAAATGGACTGGATATTCCAAAAACCTATGACGGACCAGAAAATCCATTAGGAATTTCATTTTTAACAAAAGACACGTATTCTATTTATGATTATTTCAAGATGGGAGGAATAGTTAGAGAATATATGGATACAAATGGAAGAGCACCAGATTCAATTGAATACGAAGGAGCTCATATTAGCTATTATGATTTATTATATAACTTTGCAAAAATCACTCAAAATCATACCGATGCCAAACATATGGGCTTTGAAAGCGAATATAAATTCGATAAGGTAAATGATTCCATATTACTACACATATTCCCATTCATATTAGTATTATTCGTATTATTCCTAGCATACTTAATATTCAAAAGGATGCGAAGAATCTAAGTAAAAAAATATATATTACAATGAGGAAAAATTATGAAAAGATATATAGCAGAATTAATTGGAACAATGGTTCTTGTTCTATTTGGTTGTGGAAGTGCGGCCATAGCAGGCCAAGTTTTAGGTAACTTCGGAATTGCAATGGCATTTGGATTATCCATTGTAGCTATGGCTTATGTTATTGGAGACATTTCAGGATGTCACATCAATCCAGCAGTTTCAATTGGAATGTGGATTGACGGTAGAATGGATGCTAAAAACTTGATAATGTATATTGTATTCCAATGTATTGGTGCAATAATTGGTATTGCTATTTTAGCAGTCATTATTAACTCAGCACCAAGTCTTGGAGGATATTCCCTAACCGGTCTTGGCCAAAACGGATTTGGGTCAGCATCAAGTGTTGGACTTGATGTGGTTGGAGCTATACTCGTTGAAATTATTTTAACCTTCGTATTTGTATTCACAGTTCTAGGAGTTACTAAAAAAACAGAAAATGGAATTGTTGCAGGCCTTGTTATTGGTTTAACCCTTACATTGGTACATATCATGGGGATTCCATTAACTGGAACATCTGTTAACCCGGCACGTAGTTTAGCACCGGCATTATTCCTTGGAGGACAAGCTCTCCAGCAAGTTTGGGTATTTATTTTAGCTCCAGTAATTGGTGCAGTTATTGCAGGATTATTATACAAAGGATTAACAGAGGAGGATGCATAATCCTCTAATCTTTTCTTTTTTGTGCGACAAGCAATTATCTTTTAAATTTTATTATATGAACCCATACTTTGAGAGTTTTATGTCAGCGAAACTATCAATATGTTGTTAACATTGCTATACGGATTATTCTCACTTAATCTGTATCACTGGGGTTGCATGATAGTTTAAATCCTAACATCACACCGGTTTATATGCCATCTCTTCAGATAACTAATATGCTTGAGCCGACTTGTCTGAAAACTACATGAACGGTTCTGAGAAAATGAGAAGCAATTAATCACTCCGACTTATTCGGCTAAATTTTTATACTTCCAGAGTAAGTATAACCTTTAATTTCCTCAAAATCACTTTTTTTGAAAAATTCAAATGAATCTGAATTAGCCATATACATATGAGCCAATGCTATGCCAATTCCAATAGGATTCCATTTTTTTAGCACTCGACGTTTCAATAAATTTTGTTTTGCCTGATAAACATCAAATCCTTCATTGGTGTGTTTAAAATACCATGACTGTGAGTTAATAGCTGATGGTGCAAGTTGAGCGGGAATTAATCTTTCATCACTGACATCGGAAATTTCAGATAATTTTTTACGTTTGAAATTAGATAATTCACGAGTCATTTTATATGATTTTCCAAATGAAATAGCAATTACGAAATTAGGATTCTTCTCCTTTAATGAGGCCATGCCCGCCCAACAATTTCCAATACCCCTACTTTGAAGGAAAAGAGCTAGCTGTTGGAATATAAAACCGATGTTTTCCAAATAATTATCCTTTTTTCACTAAATAATGCTAAATAATAAGGAGCCTGCCAACGAGTATGTATATTAAGCTTATCTGGAGTTAAAACTTCATAATCATAATCAATGTTCTCATTTAATGGTTTAACATTTTTTATAAATTCATGTATAACCTCAATGTCAATTTCATCATCTAAATAATTACGGCATGATTTCCTGATATACATTTGGTCATCTAAACTCATAATATCCACCTTTATTTAATATATTGATTAAAATTTAAATAATATTGTAAAGATATAATTACTATAAGGTGAATATATGAAAATTGTTATTGCAATTGGAGGATCAATTTTACTTAAAGAATATGATAATAAAAAATTCCAAGAATACAGTGATATTTTGAAGGACTTATCCAAACAACACGAATTATATGTTGTTGTAGGTGGTGGAAAACCTGCAAGAGAATACATTAATATTGTTCGTGATTTAGGTGCTGGCGAAGCACAATGTGATGATATTGGAATTGAAATTACAAGAATCAACGCTAAATTAATGCTTTTAGCACTTGGCGATGCAGCTTATCAAAGAGTTCCACATAATTTCCATCAAGCTTTGGAATTTTCAGCTAGTGGAAAAATCGTTGTAATGGGTGGAACTGAACCTGCACACAGTACTGATGCAGTTTCTGCAATTTTAGCTGAATATGTTCAGGCAGATAAACTTATTAACTTAACCTCTGTTGATGGAATGTATACAAAAGACCCTAATAAATTTGATGACGCTGAACTTGTTCCGGAAATTACAGCAACTGATTTACTTAAATTTTTAAGTGGCAAAGACATGAAAGCCGGAACCTATGAATTTTTCGACAACACCGCTGTTCAAATGATTAAAAGATCAGATTTGGAAACAGTTATTGCTAACGGATTTAAACCTGAAAACTTAATCAAAGCGGTTAATGGGGAAAATGTAGGAACTAAAATTATCAACAAATAGGTGAAAAAAGTGGATAATCTTATTGATATCGGTCTGAATTTGATGCATTCCTCTTTTAGAAAAGACCGTGTTGAAATTATTGAAGAAGCTAAAAAATTTGGTGTCAAACAGTTTATTATTACTGGAACCAATGTTAATTCAAGCCAGTTGGCAGCAGAATATGCTTCCAAATATTTTGGAACTCTATTTTCAACATCTGGCGTTCATCCTCATGATGCTAAAACATGTAACGGACATAGTATGTTTGAACTTGAAAAAATAGCTAAAAATGATTGTGTTGTAGCTATAGGAGAATGTGGACTTGATTACAATAGAAACTTTTCACCACAAGACTTGCAGAGAAAATGGTTTGAAGCTCAAGTAGAACTTGCTGAGAGAAGCAATATGCCTTTATTTTTACATGAAAGAGAAGCTCACAAAGACTTATACAATATCTTAAAAAGACATGACAATGTTATTGAAAAATCAGTTGTTCATTGTTTTACCGGAAACCAAGAGGAAGCTCAAAATTATGTTGATTTGGGATGTTTCATTGGCGTGACTGGATGGATATGTGATATGAAAAGAGGTAGAAATTTACAGGAAGCAGTAAGCATTATCCCGCCTGAAAAATTAATGATTGAAACAGATGCACCCTTTTTGATACCGAAAAACTTTAATGTGAAACCTAAAAAGAACAGGAATGAACCGAAATATTTACCTCATATCCTCGAAACAATTGCTCTTTGCATGGGGATGGATGCAGAAGAACTTGCAAATCAAGTTAATAAAAATACTAAAGAATTTTTTAAAATATAAGGAGATGATAAAATGGCAGTAGACCCTCATAAACATTGTCCAATTTGTGGAACACCAATACCTTTAAATGAACTTGTATGCTCACCAGATTGTCAAAAAGTCTGGGATGCAAGATTGAAACAGAGAAAAAGATCACAAATAATTCTATACATAGTTATTGCAATATTTTTAGTCATTTGGGCAGTAATGACCTTCCTAAAATAAGTGATATGAATGATTTTAACATCTTCAAATACTCTAGAAAATAAAAAAATTGTTGAATATAGAGGATTGGTTACTGGTGAGGCGCTGATTGGTTCTAATATTTATAAAGATTTATTTTCTGGAGTCCGTGATGTTGTAGGTGGGAGAACCTCCAAATACGAAGAAGAAATTGAAAAGGCACGTGATATTGCTTTTAATAGTATGATAGAAAAGGCGGAAGCACTGGATGCTAATGCAATCATTGGACTTAAAATTTCTTACGACAACCTTGGAGGGACAATGGGAAATACAATACTTGTAACCTCCTATGGTACTGCAGTGAAATTTGAATAACATGAGATTGAAAAACCAAAAGATTATTGACCGTCAAAAACTAGACATGCTTATCTGCATTGCACTAGGTACCGCCTCAGGCCTTTTAGTTTACGGAATTTTTTTATATTTCAATATAGCTATTTTTGGATGGAATCTGGGATTGATTTTTGCACCTTTAATTGCAGGTTATGTGGAAACAATACTTGCAAATCGATTGATTGGTGAAAATATCGGTGCAATAAGTGCATTTATCCTATTTATATATGTAACTTATTATAGTTTTATCCTAAAAAACCCAACACTTGGTTTTAACCTTATAACGGCAGGATCGCTTCTTGTAATTTTACAAGCAGCATTTCCGACATTGACCAATTTTATTATTTTGATTTTAGTCGGAATAATAGCTTCTAGTTTCCATAAAACTTACAAAAAAATTGCTAAACATTATGATAATCGTGTGAGGTATAGAAAATTACCTCAAAAGAAAGGAAAACGTACGTTAGACGAGGAAATTCCAACATTTGATGAAATTAAAAGTAATGAAACATTAAATAACCTAGAATTCTCTTTTTATACAACCACGGATTTAAAAAATGAGAAATATGAGATTATAGGAATCTATCAAAGCGACATATTCATAGAAAGAGACATAAACATAATACATGCAGACCCTGATAAGAACGCCAAAGAATTTATTTTAAATATTAAACAAGGAAAAGACGAAAGCTTAGTCGAACTTGCAAAACAAATTAAGAAAAACAATGGAAATGGCATTATAGATTTAACAATAAACTATTCTTTAATTGGAAAAAATGGAAACCATATCCAAATTACTGCAATGGGAATGGGAATATTAATCCAGTAAAACACCATCAATTTTAAAAGAATAAAAATCATTTAAACAACTGTCACTGAATAAAAAAACAATATTTTTAAGTTCCGTAATCCAATATATTAGTAACTCAAAAATCAATGTAAATTGGTGATAATATGGATAAACTATTAAAAGATACTGTAGAAATAGTATTAAATAAAATTGGTGATGATATAAACAATATTGTCGTTGAAAGAGCAGTATTTGGACTTTTTTTCTCAGGAGTTAAATTATCTACCGATCACGGAGGATTATGTTTTACTCCAGTTAAAGAAATACCTGAAGCTGTCTGCTGCCCCAGTTCTGCTGCAGTGATGCCATTTTCTGGAAAATTATCCGACATTCCTGTTAAACAATATCTAGATGACATATTCTGCGACAATGTGCTTAGAAGAACATTAGGTATTGCAGCGCTTAATGCATTGAGCAATCTAATTTGGGAAAAATATGATGCAGAAAATAAACCAATCATGAATCGTGATGCTTTTGATGAGATTGATGTCAACAAATACGATAAAACAGTTGTTGTAGGATCACTAATCCCAATGCTTAAAAAATTAATAGCCAATAATTGTGATTTTACAATTTTAGAGCAAGATCCTAATACTTTAAAAAAACATGAATTGCAATATTACGCCCCCTCTGAAGATGCCCACAAATATGTTCCGGATGCAGATTTGCTTGTAATCACTGGAGTCACTGTTTTAAATGACACACTATCAGATTTGCTTGAAATGGCTAGAGATGATGCTGAGATTTTAGTTACAGGCCCTACTGCAAGTATGATTCCTGATGTACTTTTCGAAAAAGGAGTTACAATGACTGGTGGAATTGTAGTAACCAATGCTGATGAATTATTAGACGTTATTTCAGAAGCAGGTTCTGGATATCATTTCTTTGGACAATCTGCTGAACGTGCAATAATTAAAAAAGGAGGCGAATAAAAATGGAAGCTGATGGAAATATCATAATCCCCATAATTGGTTACGTTATTGGAACATTAAGTCCAATAATCGGATTAATATATGGAGCAATACTTGTATTCTTTAAAAAAGAAAGCGCATTATATCAGAAACATGGAAGATTTATCATATATTTCTCAATAGTCATGTTTGTTATTTATTTCATCTTATTTTTTTATTGAATATCATTTAACCTATTTTCAAATTGGCCTGTTTTACTACAGTTAGCTATAGCTTTTTGCAAAATATCTTTTTCGGCCTTGATGTTGCCTTGTTTTTTATATATATTAGCTAGTGCTTCATATGCTTTTGTTGAATCCGGCAAAATATAAATAACTTCATTATACAATTTAATGGCCTCATCACATTTATTTTCTTTTTCTAAACTTTTTGCTTCCTGCATTAAATTAGTGATATTGTCAAATCGACCTTTTCTTTTAGGTTTTATTTTACCTTCAGCATTTTTTAATTTATCAAAAATATCCCCCGCCATCTTTTCATCAAAGTTTTCGCCAACTTTCCTATCATTTCTCACTTTAATCACCTACGAAAATATTCCCAACATTTTTAACCCCATATACAATACTAGAATGGAAAATATTATTTTTAACTTTTTTTGAGGAATCTTATGAGCATATTTAGCGCCTAATGAAGCTAACGGTACTGAAAAGCATGTTATTAATGTGAAATTAATAATGCTTACATAACCTATTGAGTATGGAAATGTTGAAACTCCCCAGCCAGAAACGATATATGATAAGAAACCTCCAATAGCAGTTAAACTAATGAAAATAGAAGAAGTTCCTACTGCTTCTATCATTGAAAAACCTAATAATACGGTCAAGACAGGTATTATGAATACTCCTCCACCAACGCCTAACAATCCAGATGCAAATCCAACTAATAAACCTATTATGCAAGTAGATATGAGATTGAATGGAATTTTAGCTTCTACTCTTTCCTTATTGAAGTTAATTAAATTATTAACAGCAACAAATAACAATAAACAGCCAAATATTATCTTCAATATATTAGATGACAAAATTGAAGCGACCATACCTCCAATAACTCCTCCGGCAATTCCAAAAATGCCTAAGCGTACACCTGGAAGTACAATACCATCCATTGTTTTAGCATGTCTGTATGCTCCACTTAAAGAGGTAGGTATGATTATAGCTAAACTAGTTCCAAGAGAAATCAACATTGCCAAATCAGATTCAACCCCAATGGACTGTAATAAAAAATATTGTAGAGGAACCATTATAAATCCCCCACCAACACCTAGAAGACCTGATGCAAACCCTACAAATATGCCAATTAGGATTAGTCCTATAAAATATCCTACCGTAAACATAACATCACTTATTTAAAGTATTAATAATTAAAGTATTGTTAATGAAAGTTAATAAAACTATTTTAATCGGAATAGCATTCCTAATTCTGGGAGGCATAATTTTTCTAAGTGATATGCTAAACCCAATTATACGGCCAATAACCTATTTATTTTTAATGGGATCTTCTAAAGGAAAAGACATCATTTTCTTTGGATTTTTAGGATTATTTTTAATTTTATCCCAGATTATCAAAAAAGACATCGATACAAGAAAGTATTTGAAATTATCAATGATAATTGGTTCTATTTTATTAATTTTGGGCATTTTACTAGAAATAATTTTCAGGTTACAAATGGGAATTGGACTTAACACCATATTTTGCTCTATGACTAACGGCATGAGCTCTACAAGCATTTTGCATACCCACTTATTAAAGTCTATTTTAGGGGAAGCTTTAACTCAAATAATGGGACAATTTATCCAAAGTGACATTAACACAGGAGCAGGCCTATATACTTATGTTCCAAGTTTTTCATTTTTAGTAGTTTTATTCATTCCGGCATTATTTGCAGCAATCGTATTATCCATCCAAAAACGTCCATGGCTTACGAACTTCTTAATAGCTTTCTTTTCAAGTTGCCTACTTATCGGAATCATTGATGGAGGAATGTTTGCAACCCCATCATATGTTGGAATATTTGGATTATATCTAATTTACAGAAATGGCTATTACTTAAATCACATTGCAGGCACTTATTTAAAGGATGAACAACTATTAAAAAAAAATGAACTGAATCAACCTAGTTATAGAAATCGTGGATTTGGTAGAAATAGATTTTTATTTAATCGAATTTTTATTTACATTGTATTGATTGCATTTATAGTATTAAGATTTACTGTTGCTTTTGCTGGTGCAGAAGCTGACTATTATACTGTTGAAGTTGTTAATCCAAGTGAAGAAATCGATTTAGGAAATATTAGCAAAAACATTATAAGTTCAGAACATGATACTAATTTAAACAAAACTACATACCATATTGACTCAAGTTATAATGAAATGGGACTAATCAATGATTTAAAAGTTCCTCTGAATAATTCCTGCGAATATTACACTGTTTCATGGAATATTTACTCATATCTATAATACTATGAAGAAAATCCATTTAACTTTACAAATTCCAGCAAGGCCAATGTTTGAACCAGTGAAATATTTGTCCGCACATTAACTCAAATTTTGGATATTTTTGTCCATTATATTTTAGTTTTCATTTAGTCGAGCATCATGATCATTCAAAGCAAGCAACACTTGACCTGAATAATCCAGTAAAATGCCACCAATGAAACAAAATGTCTACTTTTTCTTTATCTGATGTTGAATGTGAATATTAAATTTATACAAAAGATTGTATTTTGCATTATAAATCCAACTTCACACTACTTGTTATTTTTAATAATCTCCATAAAAAATTAGTTTTAAAGGTCAAAAGGTGGTTTTCACACATTTGAAATTTTTCGTTCAATTTTAAAGAAATTAAACGCACCATCAACTATTACGGATGCAATAGACATAAGTTGAAATTCTTCTTCCATTTCACTAATTTCCTACTGTTATCACTTAAAATATAATTATTCAATATCCTATTAAAAATAATCAATGTTAATAAAAATCATACAATCGTTAATAACTTTTAAATATACCTTCAATAATATATTAATATATATTCAAGTTAAATTGAATATATTTTTTTTAATTAATTAAATGAAAAGGTGATTAAAATTTTGAAAATAAATAACATAATATTAGTTAGTATTGTTTTATTGGCTATTTTATCATTAAATGCAGTTAATGCATATGATAATTCAAATAACACTGAAAAATATATTTCTTCAGACAGTTATGAGGAAATAGTTAGTGCCGACTCTTTTAATGATAATATTCTTGCTTCAGCAAGTTATAATAAAACAATTTATGTAAATTATACTGGAGATGATTCAGGATCAGGTGGTCAAAATAGCCCATATGCCACATTAAATAAGGCCATATCCAGTGTAAATGCTTCTGATAATGCTGTTGTATATTTAAGTGCTGGAAGATATAGTGGTGAAAATAATACTGATTTAAGTATTAATTTAGCTCATAAAAATTATAATGGTAGTTTAACTATTATTGGTGCAGGTAATGGTCAAACTATACTCGATGGAAATGATGAATCAGCCATTTTTACATCAATTAGTGCTGATTCTATTGTAACTTTAATAAATATTACATTTACACATGGAAAATCTGAAATTGGTTCAGCCATAACTACTTCTGGAAATTTAACCATAGATAATTGTATTTTTGATAGTAATTATGCTACTATTCGTGCAGCAATTTATGCAGAAGATACAGAAGATATGAAAATTACAAATTCTATATTTAAAAATAATTATGGACTTGAAGGCTGTGCAGATTTTTATTGTACAGGTAGTGAATCAATAACAATAGACATTATCAATTCTACATTTATAAATTCAACGACCGCATATTCATATAGTTTACCTTCTTTTTCAATCCAATATTCAAATGCAAATATTATTGGAAATAAATTTAGAAATATAACCGGATTATATGATTCTGGAACATTTGAATTAAAATATGGAAATTGTAAATCTGAAGTAATTAATAATACATTTATTAATTGTAATTATACTGGAAATAGCAATGGAGGTATAATTTATATTTCAAATACCTACCTTAAAAATAATCAATTTATAAACTGTACTTCTACAAAAGCTTTAATATACTCTCTAACTGAATTTAATGCATATCTCAAATTTAAAAATGCAACAATTAATGGAACTGAATTTAAATTATATTGTGAAGTAACAGATGATTTAAACAATAGTGTAAGTACTTATGGGGAAGTTCATTTCTTTATTAATGGTGAAGAAATAAAATCCAGTAAATCCAATAATGGTATTGCTTCAATAATCGTGATTAAATTATTAAATAATGGTGATTACACACTTAATGGAACTTATTACTATTCTGAAAATCCATATGAAGTTAATGTAAAAAATGCAACACTACATGTTGATTTTGATCATGACCCCCTAGAATTATGGGTATCAAATGAAGGTAACGATACAACTGGTAATGGAAGTGAAAATAATCCATTTAAAACACTTAAATATGCATTAAATTATGGATTTGAAAATACAATAGATTTAACTATTCACATGAAAGATGGAATTTATACTGGAAGTGACAATAAAGATTTATCTTACTCCAATGTTGGTAAATTAACTATTTTTGGTGAATCTTATAGAAATACCATAATTGATGCAGAAAACACAAAAAACATTTTTAATTTTGGTGAATATCTAGATGTGACTTTAACAAACATGACTCTAAAAAATACAAGTAGAAATGTCATTACTGCTTATATTTTAAAAATCTATGATTCTATTATTGAACATGTTGATTCCTTAAATGGAGGATATAGTGATACATCTAAAATAATTTTTAATAATCTAACTTACACTAATAGTGGTGAAATATACATATACAATGCAGAAATTTATAATTCTGAATTTAAGAATTGTAATAATACTAAAAATAATTGCTTTTTACAGATAGGTTCTCTTAAAAATAATATAATATATATTGAAAACACTACTATAATCAACAATACTGTTAACGGACGATATGGTTCTTCTATTGTTCGTATATCTGGAAATAGCATATTAAGAAATAACAATTACATTAATAATGCTGTTATTGATGAAAATGGAAAGTATATTTTTCAAAGTTATGCTAATAACCTAACCTCTGTAAACGAAACTTTCATAGGAAATAATGTATCAAGTTACATCGCATATTATGATTTTAGTGGAAATGATGTTGAAATAATAATTGAAAATATTACTTTTAAAAATAATTATGCAAAAATCGATGGATCAGGTTTAGTTATTAAAGCAGGGCAAATTAAAGGTGCTAAATTTATTAATAATACTGCTTTAAATAATGGTGGAGCTATTCTTATCTTATCTCATTACAAACATAATCAATTTCCAAAATGTATTCTTGAAAATGTATTTTTTGAAAATAATAGTGCAAATAATGGTAAAGACATATTTATTGAAAAGGCAGATAATGGATACGAAAATGGACAAATAGACAACATTACAGTAACTTTTAATAGCTTGATTACACATGACTTACAAGATACTGTGACTGCAAACATCAGTCATGTTAGTGGAGCTATTATTGGTGGAGGAATGATTGCATTTAATTTAAATGGTTCATATATGGGAGTTACAGAAGTTATTAATGGTGTAGCTAAATTGAATTATTTAGGATTTATAAAAGACGGCAATTATACTTTAAGTGGTACATACAGCTATGGAACAAATAATACTATTTATAACAATGCTGTTGTTAATGTAATTCTTAATACATTAAAAGAAAATATTACTTTATATGTTTCTGATAGTAGAGGAAATGATGAGAATGGAAATGGCTCATACGAAAATCCTTACAAAACCATTGAAAATGCATTAGACAAAGGTTGCAAACAATCTAAAGTAATTTTTATCAAAGTATTAGAAGGTAATTATACTGGTAAATTCAATAATAATATTACAATTTATGATTCTTTAAATATCACAATTATTGGTGAAGGAATTGATAAAACAATTATCACAGGAAACAATACTAAAAACAACTGGTTTATAACAGTATTACATGCTGGAAACGGATTTTTAAAATTAATAAATATGACCATTAATGAAATTAATTATAATTATAAAACTATGAATAGTCAAAAATCTGCTGTTGTTATTGAAAAAGGTGCTAATGTATTTATTGACAGCGTTAAATTTGCTAAAAATCGTGGATTCAATGGTGGTGCAATTAATAATGAAGGTACATTAAACATTGTTAATTCTATTTTTTATAATAATGGTGATTCAAGTTATGGAGGATCCATATATAATACAGGTATAACAATCATTGACAATTCCTCATTTATTGCAAACCATGCAAAATATTGTTCTGATATGTATAATAATGGTATTTTAAATATCTACAATTCAAATATTCAAGATTCCATGCGTACAAATGGTTGGACCGGAAACACCCTTGTAATTGGAGGTCTTGGCAATATTAGTATTATTAATTCAAAAATATTTAGAACAGGAAAAACTCCTTTAGAACTAATTAGCCCAGGAGATACATATGCTGATAATCCAGCATTTACTATAAGTATTGGAACAATTGGAATTATAACCCTAATAAATACAACAATAGATGGTCACGATGCCAAATATACTGGACCCAACCTGTATACTACAAGTAATGCCGCTATAAGTTGGTATGTATCTTCAAATATTAAAATTTACAATTCAAATTTCTTAAATTTGTATAACCTCCTAAATAATCAAAAGGAAAATCTAATAATTAATTCATCATTTATTAAAAATGTATCTAACCTAATAATGTCAACAAATCATTATAATCTAACTGTAATAAACTCATACTTTGCAGATGGAACAATATCAACTGATATATATGATAACTCTAATGTTTACTTAAATAATAATTGGTGGGGAAGTAATTCTAAACCTATTTATAAAGTAGCTAATGTTGATACAAATCCAGAAACTTGGTTAATACTAACAATAAATCAAAGTAACAATGAAGGTTTATCAAAGGACATTACTTTAGCTTTTAAAGTTACTGATGGTGAAAATATAACAGATTATACTGGACATTTATATCCCAGACCATTTATAATGTCTAGCATAAATGCTACATTAGAATTTGATGATGGAAATATCATAAATAATATCATTAATCCAATTAATGTAGTGAAAAATGCAACCAGTTATTACATTGAAGCTAAAATAGATAACCAAACAGTTAATTTAACAAGTAATATAACCCATAATGTTACTATCATTGCTAATGATATAGAATTAGATTATGGAACTACCACAATTACTGTGAATGTTTTATTCGACAATTTACCAGCAGATAACGAAACAATCACTTTAAAAATCAATGATAAAGAATATACAGTTAAAACCAATAATGGAATAGCAACTTTCAACATTAATCTACTAAAATGTGGAACATATACACTAAATTACAGTATAAACGCTACTGAATTACATGATAAAGTAATAAATTCATCTACACTAAATGTAAATAAAATAGATCCAAATATTACAGCAATTTCAAAAGCAGTGATGGTTGGAAATAATATAACAGTAGAAATAACAATACCTACTGACTTAACAGGGACAATAAATGTTGTTTTAAATAATAAAACATATGCAACAGAAATACAAGATAATAAAGCTATTGCAATTATTCCTAATTTAACACAAGGGAATTACATCGCTAAAGTCATCTATTCTGGAGATGAAAAATACTTAGCTAAAAATACAACAGTAACTATAAAAGTACTGGAAATTAATATTTCAGCTCCTGATGTTGAAAAATACTACAAAGGTTCTGAAAAACTACAAATCATTATAACAGATAGTGAAGGAAATGTAATTGCTAGTCAAATTGTCCAAATAAAACTTAATGGCATCACTTATACTGAAATCACCAACAATGATGGCATTGCAACTATAAATCTTGACTTAAATGTTGGAAAATATTCTGCAACAATTTTAGTTAATAACAAAAAAATTAACACTAACATAATAATTAAATCCACAATCCAAGCATTTACTATGATTAGAGGATATAATAGTGGACTTGATTATCAAGCAACTTTATTAAATGTTGATGGAACACCATTAGCCAATACACTTATAAAACTCAAAATCGGAAGTAACCCCTACGAAATTAGGACTGATGCAAATGGAGTTGTTAAATTAAACAAAAAATTAGCAATTGGAACATATAATGTATTAATTACAAATCCCACTAACCTTGAAACCCAAACTACTACTTTAAAAATTGTTTCTAGAATAAGTGGTAATAAAGATATGATTGGCGATTATTTATCTGGATTTATCTATAAAGTTCACATCGTGGGCGATAATGGTAAATCCGTAGGAGCAGGGAATATTGTTAAATTTACAGTTAACAAAAAAACTTACAACATCAAAACCGACAAAAACGGTTGCGCAAGTTTAAAAATAGCATTAACTCCTAAAACATACCAAATAACTGCAACATATAAAAGTCAAAGCGTAAAAAATAAAATAACTGTAAAGCAAATACTAAAAACAGCAAAAATAACTAATGTCAAAAAATCTGCTAAAAAACTAACACTAAAAACAACATTAAAACAATCCAACAAAAAACCACTTAAAAACAAAAAAATAACATTCAAATTTAAAGGTAAAACTTACACCACCAAAACCAATGCTAAAGGAATAGCTAAAATTATCATTAAAAAGAATGTTATTAAAAAACTCAAAATAGGTAAAAAATATACAGTAAAAGTAACCTATGTAAAAGACACCATCACAGGATTAGTAAAAGTTAAAAGATAGAGGTTTAAAACCTCTATTAATATTTTTTAAGTATTCAATAATTAATTTTATATTAAAAATAGTAT